>NZ_POYH01000067.1:0-786 GCF_002899995.1 Acinetobacter sp. AKBS16
TCTCCAGAAACACTAGACTTTACTGGTGCAGTAGGTACAGGAACCACACGTACAGTACAGGTTCGCTATACTCAACCAATTAATGCTCAACAAAAAATATTAGTTGCCTTAGAAGGTGGTGATGTTGAAAAAGTGAGTAATGCTGCTGGAGGAAGCCGTTTCCCTGCTCTAACAACTCGTTATGATTTCAAAACCGCAGATAATAAAGGCTTATTACAGCTTCATGGTCTTGCCCATGAAAATCGAGTAGCGCCTAAAGATAGTTCATCTGAAGAAAAATTTGGCTGGGGTGTAGGCATCGGCGGTAAGTACGATATCACGCCTCAGGATAGTGTGGTTGCCAACTATTATCATGTTAAAGGTGATGGCCGCTATTTATCTTATAGCAACTCTGCGTATGCATACGATACAACTACTCAAGATATCAACTTAGGTGAATTTGATAGTGCGGTGATCGGCTACCAACGGAAATGGAGCCCTATTCTCCGCTCTACTCTCGCAATAGGCGGTATTCAATATAAAGATGATAGCGTCTATGCAAATAGCAATTTAACTAATACTAGCTATAACAAAGAAATTTATAACGCTTTGGTCAACTTAATCTGGAATCCGGTTAAAAATATTGATTTAGGTGCAGAATATACTTACGGCCAGCGTGAAACTTTTGCAGGTGATAAAGGTGATTACTCACGCATAAATTTATTAGCAAAATATAATTTCTAAAATTTAGATGAAAAAAAAAAGAGCCACTCATGGCTCTTTTTTATTGTCACAATTAGTGCATTG
>NZ_POYH01000067.1:868-2268 GCF_002899995.1 Acinetobacter sp. AKBS16
GAAAATTTTAGCGCGCTCATGACGTGCTTCTAAATTATCAAAGAATTCATGGGTTGGGCAATCTTCAAGAATTTTACCTTCATCCATAAAAATTAAACGGTTAGATACGCGTTTTGCAAAGCCCATTTCATGTGTTACACACATCATGGTCATACCTTCATGAGCAAGTTGCACCATCACTTCAAGAACCTCACCTACCATTTCAGGGTCGAGTGCCGAAGTAGGTTCATCAAACAACATACAGATTGGGTCCATTGATAAGCCACGGGCAATAGCAACACGCTGTTGCTGACCACCAGAAAGTTGCCCTGGAAATTTATCCTTATGGGCAAGCAGACCTACACGTTCTAAATATTTAAGACCTTTTTCACGCGCTTCTGCAACTGAACGTTTTAAAACTTTTACTTGGGCAATGGTTAAATTTTCCAAAACAGTCATGTGAGGAAAAAGTTCAAAATGCTGGAACACCATTCCTACCCGAGAACGGAACTTTGCAAGATCAGTTTTCGGATCTTTTAGTGAAACCCCATCAACAATAATGTCGCCTTGCTGAAACGGCTCTAAAGCATTTACAGTTTTAATGAGCGTTGATTTGCCTGAACCGGATGGCCCACAAACAACAACGACATCACCTTTTTCAATACTCGTCGTGCAATCTGTTAAAACCTGAAAATCACCATACCATTTAGAGATATGTTGGATGTCTATCATTGGCATTTAAAATCTCCAATTAGCGAATGATGGCAATTTTTTTCTGCAAACGTTTGACTAATTGCGATAGCACAAACGAGCTACAGAAATACACCACAGCGACGATTAAATAGAATGTTGCTTTCGTTTCAGGACCATAGGTATTAGCCAAAGTATCTGCACGACCTAAGAAGTCTGGTGCACTAATGACATAAACTAATGACACATCCTGAAATAAAATGATGGTTTGAGTAAGTAATACCGGAAGCATATTGCGAAAGGCCTGCGGTAACACCACGTAACGCATGGATTGTCCATAGGTAAAACCTAAAGCGTAGCCTGCATTGACTTGCCCTTTTGAAATAGACTGAATACCCGAACGTACAATTTCCGAGAAAAACGCAGCTTCAAAAATGGCAAAAGTCACAACGCTGGAAAATAATGGCCCCCAATACGTATCTGATTGAAACTCAAATATCTTTGGCAACAAGAAATAAAAAATAAAAATAACCTGAATTAATGGGATACCACGGAATAAATCTACATAGAACTTGGCAAAGTTACTTGCAAGGGCGTTGTTGGATAAACGCATCATTGCCAAAGGAGTTCCAATGAGGATGCCCCCCATCATTGCAAGCACGGTTACGGTAAGTGTAAAAATAAATCCTTCTTTTAATGCCGCAATAACATCAGGATTATGCAATAGAGAA
>NZ_POYH01000067.1:2336-10414 GCF_002899995.1 Acinetobacter sp. AKBS16
ATCCATAATTATTTTCCTCCCGAGCCTAAACCTGGTACAGCCATGCGTTTTTCAATCCATGCCATTATAAATTTAATGGTGTATGTAATGATTAAATAGACAGGTGTAGACAGAATAAGAATGATAATGTCCTGTGAAGTCTCTTCACGCATGGTTTTGGTATAAGCAAAGAAATTTAAAACACTTAAGGCATATAAAACTGCCGAGTTTTTAAAGACGTTCATTGCTTCTGACGTAATCGTTGGCCATACCGTACGGTACGCAACTGGCAAAATCACATAACGATAACTTTGAGCGGTGGTAAATCCCATAGCTGATGCCGCAAACTTTTGACCACGAGAAACCGTGTTAATTCCTGCTCTAACATGCTCCGAAACACGCGCCGCAGTATAAAGGCCTAAAGCAAAAACACCGATAACAGCGGGTTGTTGATTTAAAATGTTTTTCCACCATCCCCCTGCTACAACATCTCCACTTCCTGCACTTAAACTGTCCGGTAAGAACTCCGGAAAAACAAAAGCCCAGAAGAATAACTGTACAATTAATGGAATATTACGGAATATTTCGACATAGCAGTTGCCGATAAAAGCAAGTGGTTTATTGGGTAAAGTACGAATTACCCCGAGGAGAGAACCTAATAAAAATGCGATAAGAAAGGCTACAATGGCAGTCCAAACCATAGTAAAGACACCAGAACCTAACATTTGTAACCATGTGGGCGCCTCAGCATAGGCATTGTAGCTAGAACTACCAATAACCTTACAAACTGATTCTGCCCATGCGGCTTTATCGACACCATATTCATTAGACTCCGCACAGAATATAGTCCAGTTTAGTGAGCCGACTGACATGTTTGCCCCTTAAATTAATATCTTTAGAAAATAGACCACTTGTGCAAATGAATTTTTACACCTGCACAAGTAAATTTAGGACAAAAAGATCCAGTTAGATTCCTGCATCTGTTGGGTGAGCTTTGAGTTTTTTATAAGATGAACTTTGTTGCATGTTCAAATTAGTATTTTTCGGTGGAATTGGCGATAAGAACCATTTTTTATATAAAGCGTCCATTTGACCAGTTTTCCATAAGTTATTTACAGTACGGTCAGCAATTGCTTTAAATTTTGGATCATCTTTTGCAATCATAATGCCATAAGGTTCTGATGAAAGTACTGGACCAACAATTGCAAATGCTTTAGGTGTAGAAGACTTAGCAATTAAGCCTGCTAAAATATTATCATCCATTACAAATGCAGCAGCGCGTCCAGATGCCATCATGGCAAAAGAGTCAGCATGGTCTTTACCATAAATATTTTGTACATTAATTGCTTGGCCTTTTTCATTCATCTTAATGTACTTGTCAGATGTAGTACCTTGAGTCGTAACAACTGCTTTACCATTTAAGTCTGCCAAACTTTTAATACCAGAGTTTGCTTTAACAGCCATGCGTACTTCTGTTGCATAGTAGTTAGTTGAGAAACCCACTTGTTGCTGACGCTGTTTAGAATTTGTGGTGGTACCACATTCCATATCAATATTGCCCGCTAAAAGCTCAGGAATACGTGTTGATGAGGTTACTGCCTTGTATTCAACTTTTAAACCAGGCATTTTCAATTCTTTTTTAATATCATTTGCAAACTGGTTACAAATGTCGACTGCATAACCTACTGGTTTACCTGCAACAACATATGAAATCGGGTCAGACGATTCTCGATGGCCAATAACGATTTTCCCAGTACTTTTAATTTTAGCTAATGTATCTGCTGCCTGAATTTGAGAAGTAGCACCAACCGTACAAAGCATAACTGTTGAAACAATGAGAGAGGTTGCAGAACGTTTCATAAGAACTCCTTGATGATCATTCCCTCTATTTGTCTACAGAATCATTCATATAGAGAAATAGAGTGATTTATTATTAAATTGCAATTATCGAGCCAACTTTTCCAAGTAGGACACGTCCATTTGCTTCACTTATTATTTATCTGTTTCGCAGAATTAATACCTTTAAAACTGCTCACATGTTTCTACTTTAATCTATGTTTTAATCTTCTGTCTATTATTAAGCTCATCTATTTACACTTAAATGTGGCAATTATTGATTACAATGTAAACACATGCACAATAAAGTGGCTTAAATTTTTCTAAAAACTGTTTTTAGCAAAAGTAACTTTTATCCCAAAAATAAAAGATCAAATTTATTAGTAGCTTATACTTAAGTTGAATAAACAGTAATAAATATTAAATTAAGCATCAAAATAATATACATAAATGTTTTATTAAAAATCATTTATAAAATTGATAGTAATATTTTTTAAGTATCTTTAAAGTTAAAAAATAAAAAAGCCCCGATTTTATCGGAGCTTTTTAAAAACTAAAATTTAAATTCCTCGCCAGTCAACCCGTGCATTACGTTCAGTTTGATATATTCTTAAAACGTACTGTCCAAGCGGCAAATCAAGTAAATATTTCTGATAATTACTCCAATCAGGCGATACTTCCCCATCTTCTTCCCTTTCCCATGGTGTACCTTTTATTTCTAATAAAGGTGCAAGCATAGAACATACTGAAATATCAGCGAGGCTTAAACGGTCACCAACCATATAACGTGCTTGGTTTTCAATTAAATAATGGTTTAACTCATTAATGAGTTCATCCATGCGTCCTTTTGACTGACTTACGAGCTCTTCTTCAAGCTTATAATTCTTCTTGACTAGAGTCTTGAGAAACGGTTTTGATATTTTCTCAAACTGTCGTAAGTAGCCTTGTTCACCCATCATAATCTCTAGAGCATGATCACCTTGAGCTAAAGTATGAGCAAGTGCCCAACGACGTACATGCACCCCAAGTTCATCTGCCAAACTATCAATTTTAAGAGTTTGCTGTCTAAGTTGTTCATCACGGCGTAAAAGTGCATGTTCCGGATAAGTATCATCCAGATAAAGCGCAATTTTAGTCGACTCAGCAATCCAGCGATAGTCATCTTTTAAAATCGGCAACAAATTTTGACCTGTTTTAAGTTGTGCAAAAGCACGGTGAAATCCAGGAATCAAATTATGTGCAACGTAATCAAGTTCTTTATGGTCTAACAACCAGCGAGCTTTTTCACAATAATGAGACAAAGGAAACTGATACAAAACCCGCATAAAATCTCCACGTTTATTTTTATTTGACTATTCGTACAAAAATCGTCTTCGGTAAGTAGATACTTTAGAAGCTATTTTTAATGAAAACAATGGATATTGTGCTCATTTTTCACTGACAGTTAGGTCTATATTTTTTATATCTTTTTTTACCGTACTTATAGCTCTTTTTCATATTAAAAACTTTTTAGTTATTCATTTTACAAATAAAAATTATAATTTATTGATTTTTAATATATTTCTATATCTATATTTATCTATTAAAAATCAAAAAAAGTGCTTTGCATTTTTATTCATAAGCTGAGCATAAGTCCTCGTTTAGTGGAAAAATATTTCTTTTGTAAGGTAATGACAGCAATACAAGGTGTCATTATGTCTAATTCTCTATCTAAAACGACGGCATACGTCCAAGTCATTCAAAATGATCAACAAGCAATTAATGCTGCTTATCAAGTGGCTGATTTTGCTTTAGAGGGTCGTAATACACGTGATCAACAACGCTTATTACCGCATGAGCAAATCGAAAGCTTTAGCCAAAAAGGCTTAGGCGGAATTCGTATTGCAAAAAAATACGGCGGTGCTTTCGTTTCCAATAAAACACTGGCACAAGTTTTCCGTATTTTAAGTAAAGGTGATGCAAATGTTGGTCAGATTCCACAAAATCAGATTAGCCTGTTAAACCTGATTGAAATCATGGGTACAGAACAACAAAAACAATTTATCTTTTCAGAAATATTAGCCGGTAAACGTCTTGCCAACGGCGGTCCCGAACGAAATACCCATGACCCAAAAACCTTAAAAACCACGCTTACTATTGAAAACGGCAAATATTTTTTAAACGGCGAAAAGTTTTATTCGACGGGAACAAGTTTTGCGCATTGGCTCGCAATTAAAGCGATTCATCCAGAAGGCCATGTCGTTTTAGTGATTGTTAACCGAGATGCTCAAGGCATTGAAGTTATTAATGACTGGAATGGGTTTGGTCAACGTACTACAGCGAGTGGTACAGTTAAATTAAATCAAGTTGAAGTTAATCCTGAACTTATTTTTGATGAGCGATTATTAACACAAGTTCCAACCTATCGCGGTGCGTATTCGCAGTTATTACAAGTGGCAATTGATGTCGGTATTGCGGAAGCTGCTTTTGAAGATACTTTATCGACCATACACAAAGCGCGCCCAATTATTGATGCAAATGTTGAAAAAGCCAGCTTTGAACATTACACCCTACAAGAAGTGGGTAAGTTAAATATTTTACTCGATGCGGCAATTTTACTGCTTGATGAAGCTGCTGAATATTTAGATGAACTTGATCAACTTCAAACTGTGACTGATGAACAAGTAGCAAAAGCTTCAATTTTGGTCGCAGAAGCAAAAGTCTATGCCAATGATGCTGCCCTACAAATCTCTGAAAAACTACTAGAGCTAGGCGGTAGCCGCTCAAGCTTAAGCCAACATAATTTAGATCAACATTGGCGAAATGCCCGTGTACATACCTTACACGACCCTGTTCGCTGGAAATTACATGCCATTGGCAATTATTACCTTAATGGTCATTTCCCTGCCCGCCATGCCTGGATTTAAGGAGCAATTGTCATGACTTCATATCAATCGGTTCAAACCAAACAAACATCGGCATCAGGCCAAGCACATATTATTCAAAATGATGCTGAAGCATTAGAAATTGCCAAACAGTTTGCTGAGCAATTTAAAAAAACCGCAGTTGAGCGAGACGCTAAGCGAATTTTACCGTATACCGAAATTGATGCTTTGAGCCAGTCTGGACTTTGGGCAATTACAGTACCAAAGCAATATGGCGGTGCCGAAGTTTCAAGTCATACTGTTGCTAAAGTGATTGCACTTTTAAGCGGTGCAGATGGTTCAATCGGGCAAATTCCACAAAACCACTTCTATGCATTAGAAGTGTTACGCAATACAGGTACAGAAACTCAGAAACAACGTTTATACGGCGAAGTGTTAAATGGCACCCGCTTTGGTAATGCACTTGCTGAGTTTAAAACTAAAACTTCAACCCATAAACAAACCAATATCCGTCCGCATGAAAATGGCTATCTCATTCAGGGTGAAAAGTTTTACTGCACAGGAAGTTTATTTGCTCACCGTATTCCAACCTTAGTTTTAGATGATGCAGGTCGAGAGTATTTAGCCTTTGTAAAAAGTGGTTCACAAGGATTAAAACTTGTTGATGACTGGTCTGGATTTGGACAAAAAACTACAGGCAGCGGCACAGTTAAGTTTGATCAGGTTTTTGTCGATGCAGATGATGTTATTCCTTTTGATACAGCATTTTTACAACCAACCTTAGTCGGACCTTTTGCCCAAATCATGCATGCATCGATTGAGGTAGGCATTGCACGTGCAGCCTTTGAAGAAAGCTTGCAAAGAGTGCATCAAGCTCGCCCATGGATTGATTCAAATGTAGAAACAGCCAACCAAGATCCTTTAACGATTTATGAATTAGGACGCATTGCGGTAGATGTACGAGCTAGTGAAGTCCTATTAAAACAGGCAGCTCAATCAATTGATGCCGCAAAAATTGAAACCACACCTGAAAGCATTGCTAAAGCATCCATCGATGTTGCCAAAGTACGTGCTCATAGTAGCGATATCGCACTCAAAGCATCGTCTAAGCTGATTGAACTTGCTGGTAGCCGTGGTAGTCAGTCTCAAGATGGCCTAGACCGTTTCTGGCGTAATGCGCGAGTACATACCTTACATGATGCTGCACGATGGAAATATTACTTTATTGGGAACTACGTTCTTAACGGTGTTCTACCACCTCGTCGGGGGACATTGTAATGGCAGATTTCAAAGCAAAAGAGATTTTATTAAACGCCTTTGACATGAACTGTGTTGGTCATATTAATCATGGCTTGTGGACACATCCACGTGATGAATCACACCGTTTTAACGAATTGAGCTATTGGACAGAACAGGCCAAAACTTTAGAAAATGGTTTATTTGATGGTTTGTTTATCGCTGATATTACAGGTGTGTACGACGTCTATCAAAACGGTATAGATCTCACTTTAAAAGAGTCCATTCAGCTTCCGAGCCATGACCCATCTACACTCATTTCAGCAATGGCGGCAGTCACTCAAAACTTAAGTTTTGGGGTCACTGTGAACTTAAGCTATGAGCATCCATATCAATTTGCTCGCCGCTTTGCAAGTCTCGACCATTTAACTCAAGGTCGTATTGGCTGGAATATTGTTACAGGTTATCTAGATAGTGCAGAACGCTTAATTGGTCAAAAGGGTTTAAAAGACCACGATGCCCGCTATGAGCAAGCCGAAGAGTTTTTAGAACTTTGCTATAAATATTGGGAAGGTTCATGGGAAAACGACGCAGTTAAAAAAGATAAAGTACGGCGTGTTTTTACAGACCCATCTAAGGTGCATACCATTCACCACCATGGAAAGTATTACCAGAGTGAAGGCGTGTTTCAGGTATCTCCTTCTGTGCAACGCACTCCAACCCTATTTCAAGCAGGTGCTTCACCTAAAGGTATGCAGTTTGCAACACGTCATGCTGAATGTGTATTTATTGGCGGGGATAAACCCGAAAAGATACGCGAACAAGTGAAAAAGATTCGTACTCTTGCCGAACAGCAAGGGCGCTCAGCGAACGATATTAAAGTGTTTGTCGGCATAACTGTTGTTGTTGCCGAAACACATGATCTGGCTGTACAAAAACTTAATGAATATCGTCAGTATGCGAGTCCTGAAGCAGGCTTAGCGCATTATGCGAGTTCAACAGGCATTGACTTAAGTAAGTTTGCTGACGATGAAGCGATTCCTTACCAAAAAAGTAACAGTATTGTTTCGATTACCGAAAAGTTTAAAGAACAGCAAATCACAAAAAATGACTTAAAAGCTCAGCATGTTTTAGGTGGTCGTTATCCCCTTATTGTGGGTAGTGGCGAAGAGGTTGCTGAATACTTAATTCATCTTTTAGATGAGACTGATATTGATGGCTTTAATTTGACACGTACCGTTGCCCCTGAGTCTCACCATGACTTTATACGCTTGGTCATTCCAGAGCTACAACAACGTGGTCGCTATAAAACTGCATATAAAACGGGTTCACTACGGAACAAAATTTTTAATCGGGGTGATCACTTACCAGAACAGCACCCTGTTCAAGCGTTCCGATGTAGTCCCTATAACAACAGCAAAAACTTAACAAAAATTGAAGAAATAACCGCTTAAATTTGGAGATAGACATGGCTCAAACAGCCTCTAAAAAATGGCTAGGCATAGGCTTAGTCGTTGTAGTCCTTTTTGTTGCTTTGTTCTTATGGAATAAACATCGTCAAAGTGGCTCAAATGAACTTGTGATTGGCATTAGTCCACCATTTGCAAAACCTTTACAAGCTGCTGCCGATGAAGCAAAGAAACAAGGTTTAAATGTAAAACTGGTCGAATTTTCTGACTGGAATACCCCAAATATTACTTTAAATCATGGGGATATTGATGCGAACTTTTTCCAGCATCAACCTTTCTTAGATAATGCAATTAAAGAAACAGGCTTTAAATTAAAGGCATTTGCAGTGGGTGCAGCATCACATGTGGGACTTTATTCAAAGAAATATAAAAGCCTTGATGAATTGCCACAAAATGCACGTGTAGTCATTCCAAATGATCCGGTGAACCAAGGTCGTGCCCTACTTCTTTTACAACAAGCTAAGTTAATTACGCTTAAAGATTCAAATAATCACTTATCTGCACTCAAAGATGTTGTTTCAAACCCTAAAAATTTGCAATTTATTGAGGTTGAAGGACCACAGACTGCTCGTGCAATTGATGATGTTGACTTGGCTTTTGGTTATCCACATTACTTGCGCTTAGCAAAAACAGCAGACCCTAATAGTGCGCTTTTACTGGATGACAATACCAATAAACGTTATGCCATTTTGTT
>NZ_POYH01000067.1:10504-17373 GCF_002899995.1 Acinetobacter sp. AKBS16
TAGTGCGTGATGACTATGAGGATAAGGGCGACAAATTAAAGAAATTTGTTGAGATCTATCAAAACTCGCCAAAAGTTAAAGCTGTGTTAGACGCTGAAATTGGGCCAAAACTTTGGTTCCCTGGCTGGAAGTAATAACGGAAAGATTATGGCGATTCAGTTCAAACAGCATAAGCCTTGGTTACTCGGAATTACGATTTTAATCGTAGTTCTGGGCCTTGTCGGTTATCGTTATATTAAAAATAAACAAGCCGATGATGTTTTAACGATTGGCATTAGCCCGCCTTATGCTGAGCTATTACAAAGCGTTGCCAATGAAGTAGAAAAGCAAGGCGTTCATGTCAAACTCGTTGAATTTTCTGACTGGCGAGCACCCAATGTTGCCGTACAAAACGGCGATATTGATGCAAACTTTTTCCAGCAAAGCGTATTTCTACGTAATGCTGTTAAAGAAACGGGTTATGACTTACATGCATTTGGTGTGGGTTCAGGAAGTCATGTGGGTTTATATTCAAAAAAATATAAATCACTTGAAGAGTTGCCTTCAAAAGCGCGTGTAGCTATTCCAAACGATCCGGTCAATTTAGCCCGTGCTTTAATTTTATTGCACCTTGCAGGTTTAATTCAGCTTAAAGATATAAATAATGAACTTTCAACAACCCAAGACATTATAGCTAATCCTAAACAGCTGAGCTTTGTTGAAGTTGAAGGACCACAGACAGCACATGCCTATAACGATGTCGATTTAATTTTCGGCTTCCCGCACTACTTAAAAATGGCAAAGGTAACCGACCCACATAGCGCATTATTTTTAGATCCAATCGATAAAAAATATGCAATTTTGTTTGTGACTCGTCGCGATTACCAAGATAAAAACCAAAAACTTGCAACCTTTGTTAAAGCATTCCAGAACTCAAAACAAGCACAAGATATTCTGGATAAAGACTTTGGTAAAGGTATGTGGTTTCAAGGCTGGAAATAAGGAGAATGACGATGGTGAGTTTTGGATCACAAGTTGATTTTTCTCTACCCCACATCAAAATTCGTGGTTTAAATAAGTTTTACCAATCTCAAGGTCAAAACCTGCATGCTTTAAAGGAGATTAACCTTGATATTCCTCAAGGTAAGATTTTAGGCATTATTGGTAAAAGTGGTGCAGGAAAATCTTCCTTACTTCGTACATTAAATGGTTTAGAACAAGTAAATACTGGCAGCATTCATATTCATCAACAAAACATTGCTGAATTGAGCCATTCCGAGCTTATTCAAACCCGTCAACGGATTGGAATGATTTTTCAACATTTCAATTTAATGTCTGCAAAAACAGTTTGGGAAAACGTGGCATTGCCCTTAAAAGTTTCCAATTACAACAAAGCAGATATCGACCAACGCGTAAATGAAGTTCTGGCTCTCGTAGGTCTTGCAGATAAATCTAACTATTATCCATCACAACTTTCTGGCGGACAAAAGCAACGTGTTGGTATTGCGCGCGCACTTGTTCACCACCCAGAAATTTTACTGTGTGACGAGGCAACCTCGGCACTTGATCCTGAAAGTACTGCTACTATTTTGGCTTTACTTAAAAAGATTAATCAGGAACTTGGTCTCACCATTGTATTAATCACTCATGAAATGCAAGTGATTCGAGAAATTTGTGATCAAGTCGTGGTGATTGACCAAGGTGAGATTGTAGAGGCTGGGCAAGTTTGGTCGGTATTTTCACGACCAGAGCAACAAATTACTCAAGAATTATTAAACCTTGAGCAAATTACCCTGCCTTTTAAAATCAGCCGTCTACCCGATGAAGATTCGACTCATATTATTGTAAAACTGAAATATGAGGCTGAAGCACATCAGGTTCCAGATATCCAAGAACTACTTGCCAGATTCAAAGCACCCGTCAATTTATACCAAAGTCAGGTCGATACCATTCAAGGGCACATTATTGGCTCACTTTTAGTCGGTATTCCCAATGTAGAAATTGATCTTTCATCTATACAACAAGATGCATTAACAGCAATTGCACAATTTGAGGTACTTGGCTATGCAAGACCAGCTCATTGATTTATTAATTACTGGAACTGTAGACACCTTACTCATGGTAGGTGCATCTGCATTTATTGCCTTTTTAATTGGCTTACCTATCGCTGTTATTTTAGTCAGCACTTCTGAACATGGCATTCATCCGTCGCAAAAGATTAATCAAGCTTTGGGTTGGGTCATCAACATTACTCGTTCTGTACCCTTTCTAATTTTAATGGTTGCACTTATTCCGCTTACTCGCTGGATTGTGGGTACAAGTTATGGCGTATGGGCAGCGGTTGTTCCCTTAACGATTGCGGCCATTCCGTTTTTTGCCCGTATTGCAGAAGTCAGCTTACGTGAAGTCGATCAAGGCTTAATTGAAGCTGCACAAGCCATGGGTTGTAACCGCAAACAAATTATCTGGCACGTACTTTTACCAGAGGCTTTGCCAGGTATTGTGGCAGGCTTTACAGTGACTATTGTGACAATGATTAATTCATCTGCGATTGCTGGTGCTATTGGTGCAGGTGGCTTAGGAGACATTGCTTATCGATATGGTTATCAACGTTTTGATATGCAAATTATGTTGGCTGTTATTTTAGTATTGATTGTTTTAGTCATGTTAGTACAAGCGACTGGTGATGCATTAGCCCAGCAACTCGATAAACGTAAAGTTTAAACACAACAGAACCCTGCTCTAGCCATGACTTTGTCATGGCTTTCATGTAAAATCAGCCACAATTTTTAATTTACACATTTGTGAGTGGTTTTCATGGGTTTTAATTGCGGTATTGTTGGTCTGCCAAATGTAGGGAAATCTACCCTTTTCAATGCATTAACTAAAGCAGCGATTGCAGCGGAAAACTTCCCGTTCTGTACCATTGAGCCAAACACAGGTATTGTTCCTGTTCCAGATCCACGTTTAGATAAACTTGCTGCAATTGTTAACCCTCAGCGTGTTTTGCCGACCACTATGGAATTTGTAGACATTGCAGGTCTTGTTGCTGGTGCATCAAAAGGCGAAGGTTTGGGTAACCAGTTCCTTGCTAATATTCGTGAAACTGATGCAATTGCACACGTTGTACGTTGTTTCGAAGACGAAAACGTCATCCATGTAAATGGTAAAATTGATCCATTAGATGACATTGCAACTATCAATACTGAACTTGCACTTGCAGATCTTGAAACTGTTGCTAAAGCAATTTTACGTTTAACAAAAGTTGCTAAAGGCGGTGACAAAGAAGCTGTAGCAACTAAAGCAGTTTTAGAAAAAATCCAACCGTTACTTGACGAAGGTAAACCAGCTCGCGCAGCTGATTTGTCTGATGACGAACGCAAATTAATCCGTGGTTTTGGTTTAATGACTTTGAAACCAACCATGTACATTGCAAACGTTGCAGAAGACGGTTTTGAAAACAACCCACATTTAGAAGCTGTTAAAAAACTTGCTGCTGAAGAAAATGCGATTGTTGTGCCGCTTTGCAACCAAATCGAAGCTGAAATTTCATTATTAGAAGATGAAGATCGTGCTGAATTCCTAGAAGCAATGGGCATGGAAGAACCGGGCTTAAACGTAGTTATTCGTGCAGGCTATAAACTTTTAGGTTTACAAACTTATTTCACTGCTGGTGTACAAGAAGTTCGTGCATGGACAGTAAAAGTTGGTGCAACGGCTCCTCAAGCAGCTGGTGTTATTCATACTGATTTCGAAAAAGGCTTTATCCGTGCTGAAGTTGTTGCATATGATGACTTCGTACAATACAACGGTGAAAACGGCGCTAAAGAAGCAGGTAAATGGCGTTTAGAAGGTAAAACTTACGTTGTTCAAGATGGCGATGTAATGCACTTCCGTTTTAACGTTTAAGTTAAAGCTTAAAAAAAAGCCCCACTAGATTGGGGCTTTTTTATATTTAATGGCTTAAATCCATCATCTCTCGTTTACTGCGCGCCTCGTGTAAAATTCGCTCATGCAAAGGCTTTCTAAAGCCTAACATAAATATAAATTCTGCCAATACAAATAGTGGTCCTATCGCGAGTCCAATCACATCATCAACAAAAGCAGGTTTTTTCTTTTCAAAATAATGCCCCACAAACTGAAAAGCCCATCCCACCACAAAGAAACCAATACTTGCAGCCAACCATTGTCCTAAAGAAAGCTCGGCAATTTGGCTTGCCAGTGGATACAGGGCCACCAATATCATGAGCATGAGTAAACCAAAAACTTTATCTAGAAATAAATAATAGATTGTACTGAATGCAATCAGTACCATAGCTAAAGTAACTTTAAAATTACCAATATCGATTCCTGCCCTCGCTGTTAAACATAAAATTGAAAACACGATGAGTGGAATGCCTATAAAATGCGTCAAAATATTTTGATGATTTAAATGATAAGCCGCATATTGGCTCAGTTTCTGCTCCAGATTTGACATGAGTTATTCCCTATTCACTTAACTATAGTCATACTGTACAAATAAGGAAAATTTAAAGTTGTCAGCTAATTGACAAAGTAATGAATTTTTTCATGGATGACCGAATATTGGACCTAATTTATATTACCCGATTAAAAGAAAACACATGGTTTAGTGTGCTTCCGGAAGCATTCCAAAAGTTTATTTTAGAACATGGCAAGCAAATCACCTTTGAGAAAAATAGCTACGTTTTCCACGCTCAAGATGAGTTTGATGGTATTTATACCGTCCTTGAAGGCTCAATTAGCTTAGGTTATGTCGATGTAAATGGTAATGAAGCACTTTCTGCAATTGCTGAGCCGATTATGTGGTTCGGTGAAATATCTTTAATTGATCATGAGCCACGGTCACACGACGCGATTGCTTTGAAAAAAAGTATAGTTCTGCATATTCCCGCAAAACCATTAAATGAGCTACTAAAAGAATATCCATATTATTGGTATTATTTTGCACGTTTAACCAGCCAAAAACTCAGGTACGTTTTCTTAGAACAAATTGCGATACAAACACGCAGTATTTCTCAAAGGCTGGCACAACGTCTTCTGTTCATTCTAGAAGGATACGGTAACCATATTCTTATTCAAGATCATCAAATTCAGATTTCTCAAGAGCAATTAGCCAACATGTTGACTACATCTAGGCAGACGATCAACCATGAACTGAGCCAACTTGAAAAACAGAATATTATTAAAATTGCTTTTAGAAAAATTGAGATTTTAGATATTGAAAAATTAAAAGTAATTGCTCAATTTCATTCATAATTGTACGAAACGCCGCTATATAATAAAAACTTAAAATTAAATTAAAAAATTAGATAACACTGCAAATCAAAACATTGTTCAAACTCTATTTCCACAAAATAAATGTTTTAAAGCAGAATTTTTCACCTTACACTCAAGCTGAGCAATAATACTCAACAAGGCGCTGATTAACATGAAAAAATTATCAACAATTCTTACAGCAGGCGTATTGGCTATGTTAAGTGTTTCGGCATTTGCATGTCCAAAAGGAACTCAACTACAAGGCGGTACTGGACCAAATCACAAAGGTGGAAAATGTGTAGCGGTCCATGGAAAAGCTACAGCTCAAAAAGCAAAGAAAGAGGCAACTAAAACTAAACAGGAAGTTAAAAAAGACTTAACCATGCAAAAGCATGATGCAATGACCAGTGCGACTCATGCACAACATGAATCACATCAAATGACTCACCAAATGAAGCAAGATGCTGTAAAAACTGCCAACACAGCTAAAGCTGCAACAAAACCGTAATTATCATTCACCCATTATCGTTTAAAGCAAAAAAGCGAGATTGATCATCTCGCTTTTTTATATGTATAGGCTTTATTTAGGAGATGTGTTTCCTAAATTCGGATTTTCAATCGCTTCCTTACATTGCTGTTTATCACGCTCATAATCTGCCTGTTTTTGAGCAACCGAACTATTATTTTCAAGCGTTTCGCGCGCCCATACATCTAGACTCGTTAAAGCTTTACGGCAAAGCGCATATTTTCCTTCAGTGACCGAATCTGTCATTTTTACATTAATACGCCAGTCTGTACTGAGCTGACGTAGTGGTTTACGAACATTATCATTAATTTGACTGAGCTGTTTTTCATAGACTAAATGATCAACAGTATTGATTAATGTCCATGCCTTTTTTGCATAAACTGTCGCATCATTCGTTAATTTCGGCGCTGGTTTAATTTCTACTTTTTTATCTGAGCTCTGATTGCCATTATCACAACCTTGCAATATAAATACGCTCGCACTCAAGATGGCGATATAAACTAAACGAGTTTTTGATTTGAACATATCAAACTGCCGAATTAAACATTTCGGCACTATGCTATTAAATTCGGCTACAATACTCAATCTTTCAAGTTTTTATCATTGGTTTACTGCCAAGGTGTATTGTGTCAAATCAACAACAGATGGCTGCTCAAACAGCAACTTTTTGGCAAGGTGCCAAAGATAGTCAAGCCATCGTTCTCACCTACTTACCAGTTTCTTTTGCCTTTGGCGTTTCTGCATCTCAATTTGGTTTTAGCCCATGGGAAGCATTTTTTCTTTCTTGTTCCATGTATGCAGGTGCAAGCCAATTTTTAGTGGTCGCACTTTTAGCAAGTGGTTCTTCTATATGGTTAACCGCCTTAACAGTCATTGCACTTGATATACGACATGTACTTTATGGGCCTGCTCTTTATAATTTGATTCCCACTAAATTAAATTTAAAGAAGACAGCCGTTTGGGCTTGGGGTTTAACGGACGAAGTTTTTGCCAGCGGTATGATCCAACTTTCACAGCGCAGACAACAATGGTCCGAGTCTTGGATGTTGGGCTTAAGTCTATTTAGCTGGATGTCTTGGGCAAGTGG
>NZ_POYH01000067.1:17470-27644 GCF_002899995.1 Acinetobacter sp. AKBS16
GCAAGTGGTTCATTATTAGGCGGGTTATTTGCAGATCAAGTCGCACACCTTCCAAAGTTTTTACAAGCAGCTTTAGATTTCTTATTACCCGCTTTATTTTTAAGTTTCTTATTAGCGGCATTTGAACGAAAGCATAGCCTTGTAGTTGCTGTATCGTTAGTGGTTTCAGCTTTAGCGTGTTATTGGATTAACTTATCAGCGGCTATCTTTATTGGCATTCTTTCAGGCATTTTAGCAGGTCTATTTAAACATTATGTGCTGAAACAATTTGATGAGGTTGAAGCTTAATATGAACCTAGAAATTATTTTGGTCGGCATTATTGTGGGTATCGCTAATTTTGCTTCACGCTTCGGACCATTTTTCGTAATACAAAAACTACAAGGCAACCAACAAAGACGCGGCTCAATCTGGTTAAAAATCGCTTTAGGAAGTATTGGTATATCTGCAATTAGCGCCATGCTTGTGGTTGCAACCCTTCCACCTTTACTTGAAACCCCAAATAAGAGTTTAGCAATGCTTATCGGTTTTATGGTTCTAGCTGGTCTTTATTTTAAATTTAAGAAAATTGTTCCTGCCACCTTAACAGCCGCAATCGTTTATGGCCTTATCTATACTTATTTACCTTTATAAATAGATAAACTGATCAACCTTATATAATATATAAATGCTAGAAGTGATTAAGAATAATAACTTCTAGCATAAAAACTCATTTATGAAATTTATTAGAAGATAAATCCATCTAGCGATTAGAGATAAAAATGTCACAAGTTAAAATTTATGCAAATGAACGAACCATTATTCAGTATCGCGAACTGCTCTCTCATGCGATCCATCAAGCACTTATTGAAGAATTGAAGTATCCCGTCGAGAAAAGATTTCAACGCTTCATTAGCCTTAAACCTGAGAATTTTATTTATCCATCTGACAGAAGCCAACATTACATTATCATCGAACTTTCAATGTTTGCAGGCCGCAGTCCAGCCACTAAAAAGCAACTTATTCAAACCTTATTTCGCAATATTGAAGAGCAATGCAAAATTGCACCTCAGGACATTGAAATTACCATTTTTGAAACACCTAAAGAAAACTGGGGCATCCGTGGTAAAAATGCAGATGAATTGCTTTTAAACTATCAGGTTAATATCTAAAAACTACTTTTTTAATTGTCCGACAAAATTACTTTTTTTATGCATGATAAGGCTTAACTCCACCCTAAGTTCTGCTATGCTTAAAAAAATAATTTTGTCAGGATGATTCGCATGAGCGTGACACTCGGTACCCCACTTCAATCTTCTGCATTTAAAGTTTTATTGTTAGGTTCAGGAGAGCTTGGCAAAGAAGTTGTAATTTCCTTACAACGCCTTGGTGTAGAAGTACATGCAGCCGACCGTTATGATCATGCTCCAGCTATGCAAGTAGCACATTTTTCTTATGTGTTAAACATGGCAGATCCAGCCCAATTAAAACAACTCATTGAAAAAGTTAAACCAAATTTAATTGTTCCAGAAATTGAAGCGATTGCGACAGAAGTTTTACTGGAAATTGAAGCAAATAAAACTGCAACAGTCATCCCATCTGCTAAAGCTGTAAACCTGACCATGAACCGTGAAGGTATTCGCCGTCTTGCGGCTGAAGAACTTGGTTTACCTACATCTGCTTATCGTTTTGCTGATACGCTCGAAAGCTTCCGCGCTGCTTGTGATGACATTGGTTATCCAAACTTTGTAAAACCGGTCATGTCTTCTTCTGGTAAAGGACAGTCTCGTGTAAAAAGTTTCGATGAAGTCGATGCTGCATGGGAATATGCAATGCAAGGTGGCCGTGTTAACCAAGGCACTGTTATTATCGAGTCTCAAATTGATTTTGACTTTGAAATTACACTCCTTACCGTTCGCGCTAAAAACCCTGAAACAGGTGAAATTGAAACTCATTACTGTGACCCAATTGGTCACCGCCAAGATGCCGGTGATTATGTAGAAAGCTGGCAACCTCAACCAATGACTCCTGCAGCACTCGAGGAAGCCAAACGCATTGCAAATAAAGTGACTACAGCACTTGGTGGCTGTGGTATTTTTGGTGTAGAACTGTTTATTAAAGGCGACAAGGTTTGGTTTAGTGAGGTTTCACCTCGTCCACATGATACAGGCCTCGTCACTTTAGCATCTCAATTTCAAAGTGAATTTGAATTACATGCACGTGCAATTTTAGGCTTACCTGTAAATACAGCACGTCACAGTGTTGCCGCAAGTGCGGTAATTTATGCTGGAGTTGATGCTAACAATTTAAGTTATAGCAATCTGAATGTGGCTTTAGCTCATCCAGATACCGACTTACGTTTGTTTGGTAAACCAGAAGGTTTCAAACGTCGTCGTATGGGTGTCGCAACTGCTCGCGCTGAAAATACTGATCTTGCCCGTACTTTAGCGAAAGAAACCGCTGATCAAGTAAGCGTTCAAACTAACTCTTAATTTTTACTTATTGGTAGACCCATTTTCATGATCAATACATCGCCATTGCTGAACTATGTCTCAAGTCATCATGATATTAAAGCCATTAATCAGTGGCGAACGGATGTAGAAAAGCAATTGCAAGATTCATATGAAAATGGGCAATCTATTCGAGAAATCATTAAAGCTCGTTCAGACTTAGTAGATGAAGCGCTCGTCTTTTTATGGAAACATGCAGAACTTGACCAGTCAAAACTAGGTCTTTTTGCAGTAGGTGGTTACGGGCGCCGTGAAATGCTGCCCTATTCTGATGTAGATATCATGATTTTGTCTGAAGATGAAATCAGTGAAGAAAATGAAAAACGTATCTCTACATTTATTTCCTCTTTATGGGATGTAGGAAATTTCAAACCAGGTATTAGTGTTCGCACCATTCAAAGCTGTGTTGAACAAGCCGCTACCGATTTAACTGTTGCCACTACATTAATTGAAGCGCGTTTAATCACGGGTAATACACAACTTGCGAAATGGCCTCGCCGTATTGTTTCACAAACATGGACAGACAAAACATTTTATGACGCAAAAATGGCTGAACAAGCCAAGCGTTACCACCAACACAACAATACTGAAAGTAATTTAGAACCTGACATTAAAAATGCACCGGGCGGTATTCGTGACATTAATCAAATTGGTTGGATTGCCAAACGCCACTTCCGAGTGAACCGTATTTATGACTTAGTGCATTTAGGTTTCATTTCAGAGTTTGAATTGGCTGTTTTAGAAGAAGCTGAAAGCTTTCTTTGGGAAATTCGACATCATTTACACCGTTTAGCCAAACGTGATGAAAACCGTTTACTCTTTGACCACCAAAGAGAAATTGCTGCTAAATTTGGTTACGTTCGTCAAGAAGGCCAACCTGTAAATTACGGCGTTGAGCAATTCATGAAACGCTACTACCGTACGGCGCAGCAGGTTTCAACACTCAATGAAATGTTGCTGGCGTATTTTAGTGAGTCTGTCATTACTCCTCGACTCCCCAACTATGAACGCAAAATTGAAGTTGTGAACGATCACTTTAAGATTGTCGACAATAAACTTGCAGTACAGCATCATAAAATTTTTGCAGAGCATCCGAGCGCGATCTTAGAGTTATTCTATATTTTAGCGAATCGACCAGATATTGAAGGTATTCGCGCTCGAACTTTGCGCTTACTCATTCTTGCTGCAAAACGAATTAACCAAAGTTATCGTGATAACCCAGAGCATCAAGCACTATTTATGTCGATTATTCGCTCACCATATCGACTATACGATACCTTGGTCGCGATGAAACGGTATGGTGTGTTAGGAAACTATATTCCTGCTTTTGGTCAAATTATGGGTCTTATGCAATATGACCTATTTCATATCTATACGGTCGATGCTCACACCTTATTATTACTGCGTAATTTAAATCGTTTTAGAGAACCTGAATTTGCCAAAGAATTCCCTGTGGTAAGTTCGGTGTTCCAACGTCTTGCTCGTCAAGATATTGTCTTTATTGCTGCTTTATTCCACGACATCGCAAAAGGCCGTGGTGGTGACCATAGTGAACTTGGCGCAGAAGACGCGATTGAGTTTGGACGTGCACATGGCTTTACAGAGCGTGAATGCAAATTAATTGCATGGCTTATTCAAAACCATTTGCTCATGTCACTTACAGCTCAGAAAAAAGATATTTCTGATCCTGACGTCGTGAAAGATTTTGCCGAAAAACTTGGCGACATGGAGCATCTTGATTATCTCTATACTTTAACAGTTGCAGATATTAACGCGACAAATCCAAAACTTTGGAACACATGGCGCGCATCGCTTATGCGTCAGCTTTATACGCATGCCCGTGATGTAATCCGTACAGGTTTAGGTCGTCCTGTTGACTACCAAATGTTAATTGAAGACACCAAATTTGCAGCAAGTGAATTACTGGTAAATAACTTTGCATTGGCTGATGTCGAAAAAGTATGGCAAGAACTTGGTGATGAATACTTCATTAAAGAGTCGGCCGATGAAATTGCATGGCATACACAAGCAATTTTAAAACATGGTGATAATCCAGAGCCATTAGTCCTCTTACGTGCTCACCGTAAAGCAGCTCAAGATGCAGTGCAAATCTTTATTTATACACGTGACCAACCTAACCTGTTTGCTACTACTGTTGCTGTTTTAGACCGAATGAACCTAGACGTTCAGGATGCAAAAATTATCACAGCAAGTACAGCATTTAGCTTAGACACTTATGTTGTACTCGATCGTTTCGGTACATTGCTTACTGACCCAGAACGTGAAGAAACCGTTAAAAATGCATTAGTGAAGGCGCTTAGCCAACCAGACCAATACCCAGGGCTCATGCAACGCCGTATTCCGCGTCAATTACGGCACTTCGATATCGAAAATACAGTCGATGTAACATTGAATGAAGCCTTACAGCAAAATATGGTCGAAATTTCAACACTCGATCACCCTGGCCTACTTGCACGCGTGGGTGGTTTATTTATGATGCAAGGCTTAGACATCCATTCAGCCCGAATTGCAACTTTAGGTGAACGTGCCGAAGATATTTTCTTTGTCACCAAAAAAGATGGGAAACCGCTGAATCACGAAGAGGTCAAACTCTTCTCGGAAAAACTGAAAGCTGCATTAGATGAAGCATCTAATCAAATTTGTCAGCACTGAAACTCAACTACTTGGTAACTGTTTAATGAACTCTAGCTTGTCGTTATTACACCCGTATCCATTTGAAAAGTTAAACCAACTTTTTAAGGATATTACCCCAGCCAACCTCCCCTTGATTCCTCTATCAATTGGCGAACCGAAGCACCCAGCACCAGAGTTTGTTAAACAGGCTATTATTGATAACTTTAACCATCTATCCACTTATCCAAACAGCAAAGGCTTACCTGAGCTTCGCCAAAGCATTGCAGATTGGTTAACTAAGCGCTTTAAACTCAACAGTATTAGTGCTGAAAACCACATTTTACCTGTGTCTGGTACACGTGAAGGTATTTTCTCTTTTGTACAGGCATTAATTAATCGTGAAGATGCACCTTATGTGGTGATGCCAAACCCGTTTTATCAAATTTATGAAGGTGCTGCTTTACTTGCAGGTGCAAAGCCATACTTTATTAATTGCACAGAAGAAAATGGTTATTTAGGTGACTTTGACGCGGTACCAGCAGAAGTTTGGGAAAAGACAGCCCTTCTTTTTGTATGTACACCGGGTAACCCAACAGGTACTGTGCTTTCTAAAGAACAATTTAAAAAGCTGATTGCCTTATCTGATCAATATAATTTTGTTATTGCGTCTGATGAATGCTATTCAGAACTTTGGTTTGACCAAGCTCCTACGGGTTTATTAGAAGTATGTGCGGAACTTGGCCGTGATGACTACAAAAACTGTATCGTTTTTCATTCACTTTCAAAACGCTCAAACTTACCGGGTATGCGTTCAGGTTTTGTAGCGGGTGATGCTGCTTTATTAAAGCCATATTTGCAATACCGTACCTATCACGGCGCAGCAATGCCAGTACAACATCAGCTTGCCTCAATTGCAGCATGGAATGATGAAAGCCATGTTGAAGAAAACCGTAAGCAATATCGTGCAAAATTTGACTTATTTCAATCTGAGCTAGGTCATTTGCTTCCATTACAAAAACCAGATGCTGGTTTTTACTATTGGTTAAAAGTGGATAATGATGAAACTTTTGCCAAAATGCTGATGGAAAAAGCACATATTAAAGTCTTACCGGGCCGTTATTTATCTCGTGATACCGAACAAGGTAACCCTGGAGCCAACCATGTACGTATGGCGTTAGTGGCAGATTTAGCTCAATGTGAAGAAGTGGTTAAGCGTTTAAAAGCGATTCTTTAAGCCTCTTCTTAGCAGTTGTACAGCCTTTTACTCAGGTTGTACAACTGGGCTATAACACTATTTATATGTAATCAAAAGCACAGCAAAAAGAATAAAAGCTACCGCAGAACAATAATATAAACCTGTTGCAGAGCGTTTAATTTTGATTAAAATTCGATCATAGGCCAGCAGTTTAACCAATAAGATATTCCAGATTAAAACCACACCGACCATCCATACACTCATAAGCAGTTTTTGAAATAAACTAAATTTATGTTGTATAAGTAGCATTAGGCTACTATAAAACATAATATTTTTTGGATTTAGAAGACTCGATTGCAAACCTAATACCAAGCTTTTAATTTTGTTGTGCTTATCTTCTGCTTGGTCACTTAAATTATTTACATCGGTTGAGAAATTTAGAACTGTAGATCGGGCTGCATTAAAACAAAGAAAACTCAAATAAGCCAAATACAAAGCGCCAAGCCATTTAAATATTAAAAGTAAGATACTACTTAGATTTCCAAGCAACATAAAACTAAACAGGCATCCAGCCAGAATTAAAGCATTTCCCAAAGTGATTCCTAGAACAATACCATATGTATAACGGCGTCCTTTTTGTAGAAGACTAGTGAGAATAAGAAAGAAATCTGGACCCGGTGATAAGAGTGCTAAAAAATGAGTAAATGCAATAACTAAAAAAACTTCCATAACAGCTTCATCTGTAAAACAGTCTGGAAAATCTTAAAAATAGAGCTAAACAATTTCTTGTAAATTATTGCGCGGCTGCGAGCTGGAACTGCCGAGGAGTTACCCCTGTATGTGCTTTAAAAGCTTTATGGAAATGACTTTGATCACTAAAACCTAAATTTACAGCCAATTCGGCAAGTGGCACGCCTTGTTTGAGCTGCTCTCGAGCCTGATTAATCTTTAAGTTAATTTGAAATGCATGTGGAGTTAAACCTACATTTGCTTTGAATAAACGTATGATTGCATATCTGCTTAAACCTACTCGTTGAGCAAGTTCTTCTAAAGAAATAAAACCCTCTGAGGATGAAATCACATCGATCAGGTTTAAAAAGTCTTTATATAAATATTGAGGCTTTTGTATTTCTTCTAAAATAAAATGAGGTAATAACAAATGAATCAGGCAATGGAGAAGAGACTGCTCTTTTTCAAAAATTAATTTTTGCGCATCAAATAATGTCTCATTCATTTCAGTAAAAGCTTCATATAAAGATTCGTCTTTTATAATGAGCGGCTTATGCTGAGGTATATGTAAATCAAGACCTTGCTCTTGAAATTCTGAATACAGTTGATTTAACCATGCTAGATCTAAATGAAGCATCTGGTAACTCCATGCCTGATTTGGCATAGGATTACATGAATGCTCAACATGTGCGGGCACAATGACTAATGTACCCGCCGAGATCTTTTGTGCAGTGCCAAAAGAACTTTGAAAAACACTATTCCCCTCATCTATAGCACCAATTGAAAATGTTGGATGGCTATGAGACTTATAACATGTTCTGCCAAAACATGACCTTCGGGTTTCCATATAAGGCATTCGCCGATCTTGCCAAAACTCGAAAGTTTGAGGAATAGCGTTCATTGAACCCATTAACTCGCTAATGCTTTTTCAATATCAGCTTCCAATGCTTCAGGCTTGGTTGTTGGTGCATAACGATTTAAAACCGAACCATCTTTACCAACTAAAAACTTGGTAAAGTTCCATTTAATAGTACTGCTTCCTAAAATTCCTTTTGCTTCACGGGTTAAATATCTAAAGATCACATGAGCTTCAGGACCTTTTACATCTACTTTGGCAAACATAGGGAATTTCACTCCATAGTTACGCTGGCAGAATGTACCTATCTCTTTATTGCTTCCGGGATCTTGCCCACCAAACTGATTGCAGGGAAAACCTAAAACTTCTAAACCTTGGTCTTTATATTTTTCATAAAGTTTTTCGAGACCCGCAAACTGTGGAGTAAAACCACATTTACTTGCAGTATTTACAATTAATAAAACTTTACCTTTGTAATCAGCGAATTGTTTAATATCTCCCTCTAACAATTCAGCTTCAAACTGATAAATGTTACTCATGGATAGGTTTCCTCATCATTTTTTTCTTGTGTTTTCAGTTGTAATGATGCCGAGTTCACACAGTAGCGCAAACCTGTCGGCTGTGGTCCATCTTCAAAAACATGCCCAAGATGAGCTTCACAATCATGACAAACAATTTCCGTTCTGACCATACCATGCGTTAAATCTTCATGTTCATCAATAACGCTTCCATTCAGAGGGCGAAAGAAACTTGGCCAACCACAACCACTATCATATTTTGCATCTGACGAAAACAATTCCGCGCCACAACAACGACAAACATATGTGCCATGTTGCTTAGTATTCCAGTATTGCCCCGTAAATGCTGGTTCAGTGCCCTTTTGTCGCGTTATCCGATATTCTTCAGGTGATAACTCTCTTTGCCATTCTCGGTCTGTTTTATTAACTTTTCCCATGACCTGCACCTTTTATTCTGATGTAAACATAAATTGATAATCGTATTTTATATTTACGCCATTCATCAAAAAAACACTAGTCTCTGAACGTAAAATTTGTTGGATTTTAAACATCTAAGTAACAGAAAGCAAAAAGTAAGCAAAATACAAAAACAAAAGAAAGCAATTTTTTATTTTATTTCCTTTTAAGGAAGCAAAGATGGTGCTATTCTTGTGTGGCACGGTTGTATAGGACAAAACATGTCTCAGAAAAAAAGTGTGCTTTTCCAGCAACTATTACCAGTTATCAAACAGTATCAGCAATCGGGCTTTACCCATGAAAAAATTGTTGAATTACTTAAAGATCAACATGATCTGAATTTGGTAACAGTCAAAACATTTAAAAGTTATTTATACCGATATGCAAAAGTGAATCCAGCTATGTCTAAAAATACTGCTACTCTCCAATCCATGCCAACTTCCCGAGAAATTAAAAAATCATCGAAGCTTGAGCATGTTTGTTATGACATTCGCGGACCAGTATTACGAGCCGCCAATGAAATGGAAGAGCAAGGACATAAAATCATTAAGCTGAATATCGGCAACCCTGCCCCATTTGGTTTTGAAGCACCACAAGAAATTATTAATGACGTTGCTTTAAACCTACCAAATGCAATTGGTTATGTAGATTCAAAAGGTATCTTTCCGGCACGTAAAGCAATCTGCCAGTACTACCAGCAAAAAGGCATCTTAAATATGCACGTTAATGACGTGTATATCGGTAATGGTGTATCTGAACTCATTGTCATGGCTATGCAAGGCCTACTCGATGATGGTGATGAAATGCTCATTCCGATGCCTGACTATCCGCTTTGGACAGCTGCCGTTAACCTGTCGGGCGGTACAGCGATTCACTATAAGTGTGATGAAGAAAACAGTTGGTATCCTGATATTGCCGATATTGAAAGTAAAATTACTTCAAACACACGTGGTATTGTCATTATCAATCCGAACAACCCAACTGGTTCGGTATATCCACGTCATGTGCTTGAGCAAATTGTGGCACTTGCAAAGAAACATGACCTGATTTTATTTGCTGACGAAATTTACGACAAAATCGTTTACGATGGCATTGAACATGTTGCTGTTGCTTCTTTAGCAGGCGACCAATTATGTATTTCTTTCAATGGGCTATCAAAAGCATATCGTATTGCTGGTTTCCGTTCAGGCTGGATGGCAATCACAGGCGATAAGAGCCGTGCAGCAGACTATATCGAAGGTCTGGATATGTTAGCTTCAATGCGTTTATGTGCAAACGTACAAGCTCAGTATGCAATTC
>NZ_POYH01000067.1:27756-31057 GCF_002899995.1 Acinetobacter sp. AKBS16
CAGGTGGACGTTTATATGAACAGCGTAATATCGCATGGGAAATGTTAAATGAAATTCCTGGGGTAAGCTGTGTTAAACCAGAAGGCGCAATGTATTGTTTCCCGCGTCTTGACCCTAACATTTACCCAATCGAAGATGATGAAAAGTTAATGTTAGATTTACTTCGTGCTGAAAAAGTACTATTAGTTCAAGGAACAGGTTTTAACTGGCCAACACCAGACCATTTCCGTGTTGTTTTCTTACCGGCAGAAAACGAATTACGTGAAGCAATTGGTCGTTTAGGTCGTTTCTTGGCCAATCGCCGTTAAAAAATGCATAATAAAAAAGGTATCTTAAATTAGGTGCCTTTTTTTATTTTTACATCATTTAAATAATTATTTAATAACTAATATCACCTATTTTAATCAGATCAATAAACCAAATTAATATACTGAATAATATAAACTTTTAAAAATAATATATAAGACTTATTTTCTCAAAAAATCTCATCCATATTTTTTTACCAAACGTTTAAATTACTATATTTATCCCCTATTCCTCCTTTCGTTATTATGCAAAAAATGCATAAGTTGATATTTTTTTGCATTTCACACTGCTTCAAAATCGAGCAACAATCCCTTCCCATAACAACATCACCATATTCGATTCGGTTAATACTGATGCAAATTTAGGAAGATGAAATCAGTTACAGGACCGAACTGAACTACAAGGAAAGCTTTCAATCATCGTTATCCCATCTAAAAGATGATTGAACCCAAAGGATAGAGGTTCCTATGAAGCAAAAGAAATTGCTCAAGTATATTGTGGTTGCTATTTTACTAGGAGTATTGACGGGTTGGATCTGTCATCACTTCTTTAATGAAGGCGAGCAACTGAAGCAAATCGCTTCTTATTTCAACATCGTCACAGATATCTTTTTACGTCTCATCAAAATGATTATTGCCCCATTGGTATTTGCTACAATTGTGTGCGGCATTGTTTCAATGGGCAAATCAACTTCAATTGGTAGCATTACACTCAAGTCAATGACTTGGTTTATTACCGCTTCGTTTGTCTCACTTGCCATCGGTATGGGTTTAGCAAACTTTTTCCAACCTGGCGCGGCGCTAGACCTAGCATTACCAACAGCTCAACAACTTAGTAGTTCTTCTCTACCAACAACTACTGGTTTTACCTTGCAATCATTCTTGAGTCACGTGTTCCCACGCAGCATTGCAGAAGCAATGGCGAACAATGATATTTTACAAGTCCTTGTTTTCTCTATTTTCTTTGGTTCAGCTCTTGCTTTTGTAAATCAGGGCAAAGAAAAAGACTCAGTTATCATTCGCTTAACTGATGAGCTCAGTAAAATCATGTTCCGCATTACTGACTACGTAATGATGTTCGCACCTTTTGCAGTATTTGCTGCAATCGCTTCAGCAATTACAGTACAAGGCTTAGGCTTAATTGTTGATTATGGCATTTTAATCGCAGAATTCTACTTCGGTCTGCTATTACTTTGGGTCATTTTGTTCTCTGTTGGCGCAATCGTACTTAAAAAAGATATCTTCCGTTTAGGTAAATTGATTCGTGAACCTGTAACACTTGCTTTTGCTACAGCTTCAAGTGAATCAGCCTATCCTAAAGTTATGGATGCTTTAAATAAGTTCGGCGTGCCTAAAAAAGTAACTAGCTTCGTTTTACCTTTAGGTTATTCATTTAACCTTGATGGTTCGATGATGTACACCACCTTTGCAGTACTCTTTATCGCTCAAGCTTACAATATTGATCTGAGCTTCACCCAACAAATCTTGATTTTGTTAACGCTTATGGTGACAAGTAAAGGTATTGCGGGTGTTTCAAGAGCTTCTATTGTGGTTATCTCGGCAACACTCACAATGTTCCATTTGCCTGAAGCCGGTATTCTATTATTACTTGGTATTGATCAGTTCCTTGATATGGGCCGTACTGCAACAAACGTAGTAGGTAATAGTATTGCGACTGCAGTTGTTGCCAAACTTGAAGGCGATAAATTAGCTGATACTGAAGAATTACCAGAGCCTGTATTAATTAAATCAACTCAAGAACAAACAATCGCTTAAGTTTCCTTTTTCTCCCACTCTCCCAACTTAAGAGCAATTTTATACGACCTTATAAAATTGCTCTTTTTTTCTTTCGAACTAAACAATAAAAGTTATCAGTATTTCTATATTAAATAATAGGCCAAATTATGGATTTTAATTCCTATTAAATTTCTTAAAAGTAAACCTTAAAAACAGAATAAAAAACAATCGTTCAAAAATTTATATACTTAGAAACATGCACTAACCGATTATTTTTTAATTCAATTTATGATTGATTCATTATATTAAACACCTAAGATTATTATTTAATTCGAACATGAAAAATTTTATTTTATATTCTTAATAAATATAGTTTTAAAAATCAATTTAATAAATCCACCAAATGTTAAATAAAGGCCCAACCCAACCTATTATTTTTTAATTTTATAAAGATTAAAAAATCATTTGCGTGAATTATATTAAAAAGTAAATAAATTCAGATAAATTAGAAAAACTTAATAGATTTTTTATTTTTTTCATGATATTTATTAGCGCTGAATAAAAGCAATGATTAAATGATTGTTGTCGAAACAAAATGATATTCAAGGATGCTTTTATTCAAACAAGTTACGGATATGTTTTATATGGTATGTATTTTGCTTAGGAAAAGCAGGCGTATTCGGCAAACTTTATACTTCGTCACTTCATAAGGATATTTTCGATGTTGACTAAAACTGTTAAATCTTTCGGTTTAGCGATGGGCTTATTAGCCTGCTCTCTCCCACTTTACGCAAAAAACAATGTTGTTGTTGTCGCTACTGGCGGTACCATTGCTGGTGCTGGCGCAAGCTCAGCAAATAGTGCAACTTATACGGCGGCGAAAGTTCCAGTTGATGCTTTAATCAATGCAGTTCCTCAAATCCAAGATTTGGCAAATGTATCTGGTATTCAAGCTTTACAAGTAGCTTCGGAAAGTATTACTGACAAGGAATTATTACAAATTGCTCGTCAAGTAAATGAACTTGTTAAAAAGCCAACTGTAAATGGCGTTGTGATTACACACGGTACAGATACTTTAGAAGAAACAGCATTTTTCTTAAATCTTGTTGTTCATACTGATAAACCAATCGTACTTGTTGGCTCAATGCGCCCATCAACTGCTCTTTCAGCAGATGGTCCACTTAACCTTTATAGTGCTGTTGCATTGGCCGCTTCTGATGATGCAAAAAATAAAGGCGTTATGGTTCTCATGAACGACT
>NZ_POYH01000067.1:31132-32977 GCF_002899995.1 Acinetobacter sp. AKBS16
TATTTTTGCTGCTCGTGATGTAACTAAAGGCATTAACATTCATACAAATGCTTTTGTAAGCCAATGGGGTGCTTTGGGTACACTTGTTGAAGGCAAACCATATTGGTTTAGACAATCTGTTAAACGTCATACCAATGCTTCAGAATTTAATATTGAAAATATTAAAGGTGATGCTCTTCCAACAGTACAAATCGTTTATGGTTCTGACTCTATGCTTCCTGATGCTTATGAAGCATATGCAAAAGCTGGCGCTAAAGCGATTATTCATGCAGGTACAGGTAATGGTTCTGTAGCGAAATATATCGTTCCAACATTACAAAACCTTCATGACAAAAACGGTATTCAAATTATCCGCTCATCGCGCGTTCCACAAGGTTTTGTATTACGTGATGCAGAACAACCTGACTCTAAATATGGTTGGGTAGCAGCTCATGATTTGAATCCTCAAAAAGCGCGTCTTCTTGCAGCGTTGGCACTTACCAAAACCAACGATGCGAAAGAAATTCAACGCATGTTCTGGCAGTACTAAAATTTCTAACCAGCCCAAATCAATTTGGGCTGGTTCTTTTTATCCGCTTTAATTTTCTCTTTAAAAATAAAAGAACAACTTTGATCAATCCTTCACTTTCGTGTTCTCAACCTTCTGTTTAAATACTAAAATCCATAACAGTTGCCAAAATATTAAGCATTTCGTTTGAACTTTGCGTGTTAAACTATGCTGCGGTCGCATTAAGGATTGGTTTATGCAGTTTGTTCATCTCGGTATTTACACAGAATTTTCGATTACAGAGTCGATTGTTCGCATACCCGACTTGGTCAAGACTGCGGTAAAGGATGAAATGCCTGCGCTGGCACTTACCGACTTATCTAACCTTCATGCTGCTGTAAAATTTTATAACTCTTGCCTTAAGAAAGGCATTAAGCCTATTTTGGGTAGTACAATCCGTCTTAATGATGCCCAACATCGTGCAACTTTGCTTGCAATGAGCGATATTGGATGGAAAGGGCTGACTGAAATTGTTTCACGTGGCTTTATTGAAGGTCAACAACTCAGTATCCCTTGTGTACAAAAAGAATGGGTTCTAGAGCAGCATCAAGATATTATTGTTTTACTTGGCCAACATAGTGATGTTGGGCAAATGCTTTGCTCATCTAACCCGCAAAAAGCAGAACCTTTACTTGAAGAGTGGATCGAAAAGTTTGGTAATCGTGTTTATCTAGCCTTAACACGTACTGATCGTCCTGGCGAAGAAGACTTTATTCAAGAAGCAGCCAAACTTGCAGCTAAATATAATATTGGTGTTGTTGCACACAACGATGTGCACTTTATTGAAAAAGAAGATTTCGAAGCGCACGAAGCTCGTGTATGTATTGCAGATGGTTATGTTTTAGCAGATGATCGACGTCCGCGCTTATATAGTCCAGAGCAGTATTTCAAAACTTCTGATGAAATGATTGAGCTGTTCTCAGATATTCCTAGTGCTATTGAAAACACCTATCAAATCGCTAAACGCTGTAATGTCACTTTAAAGCTCGGTACTTACTTTTTACCTGAGTATCCAATTCCTGATGGTTTTACCATCGATACCTATTTTGAGCACTTATCAAAAGAAGGTTTGGAAGAGCGCTTAAATTACCTTTACCCTGTCGAAAAGCGTGGTGAAGACTGGCCTGAAATTCGTAAACCATATGATGAACGAATAGATTATGAAGTCGGAATCATCCTGAAAATGGGATTCCCTGGTTACTTCCTGATTGTCATGGACTTCATTCAATGGGCGAAAAACAATGGTGTCCCTGTTGGACCGGGCCGTGGTTCAGGTGCAGGTTCATTAGTAGCTTATA
>NZ_POYH01000067.1:33079-35975 GCF_002899995.1 Acinetobacter sp. AKBS16
TAAAAATTACAGATCTTGATCCACTTCGTTATGACCTACTCTTCGAACGTTTCTTAAACCCGGAACGTGTATCGATGCCCGACTTTGACGTCGATTTCTGTATCGCAGGTCGTGACCGTGTGATCGATTATGTATCACGTACTTATGGCCGTGAAGCGGTGTCTCAGATTGCAACGTTCGGTACGATGGCTGCGAAAGGTGCGATTCGTGACGTTGCCCGCGTTTTAGGGAAGTCTTATGGTCTAGCTGACCGTATTTCAAAAATGGTTCCAACTAAGCCACTTGGTGTGGATTTGGCAACTGCGATTGAAATGGAACCTCAGCTTAAAGATATTGTTACCAACCCTTCCAACCCAGATAATGATGATGCCAGCGAAATTTGGGAAATGGCATTAAAGTTAGAAGGTATTACCAGAAATACAGGTAAACATGCCGGTGGTGTTGTTATTGCACCCGGTAAAATTACCGACTTCTCTGCTGTGCTTTGTGACGCAGACGGTACTAACCGCGTAGCACAGTATGATAAAGATGATGTAGAAGCTGCAGGTCTCGTAAAGTTCGACTTCTTGGGTCTACGTAACTTAACCGTTATTGAAGATGCTATTCAAAATATTAATAAAAACCGCGATAGCAATGACCCTTTAAACATTTCGCACGTCCCTCTTGACGACCCTAAAGCTTATTCTGTCTTTGCTGATGCAAATACAACCGCGGTATTCCAGTTTGAATCCGTCGGTATGAAACGAATGCTGAAAGAAGCACGTCCAAGTAAATTCGAAGAAATTATTGCGTTCGTATCTTTATATCGTCCGGGTCCGATGGATCTAATCCCAGACTTTATTCACCGTATGCATGGTGGAGAATTTGAGTATCTTCATCCATTGCTTGAAGGTGTATTAGAACCAACCTACGGGATTATGGTTTACCAAGAACAGGTAATGCAAACTGCACAGATTTGTGCAGGTTACACACTCGGTGGCGCTGACTTGCTCCGCCGTGCGATGGGTAAAAAGAAACCTGAAGAAATGGTGAAACAGCGCCAAATCTTCCTTGAGGGTGCTGGACAAAAAGGTATTGATGAAAGCACAGCTAACCATATCTTCGACTATATGGAAAAGTTCGCAGGCTATGGTTTTAACAAATCGCACGCCGCAGCTTATGCACTTGTTGCATACCATACAGCATGGTTAAAAGCCCACTATCCTGCCGAATTTATGGCAGCAGTAATGTCATCGGAAATGCAGAACACTGACAGTGTCGTATTTTTGATTGATGACTGCCGAAATAACGGTCTCGAGGTCTTACCGCCATCAGTCAATATGTCGACTTATCATTTCCATGCGAGCGATGATAAAACCATTGTTTATGGTTTAGGGGCAATTAAAGGTGTTGGTGAACAGGCAATGCAGTCTGTTATTGACTCACGTCGCCAACAAGGGCCTTATACTGACCTATTCGATTTCTGCCATCGTATTGATTTGAAAAAAATCAATAAACGAACCTTAGAAGCACTTATCCGTGCTGGTGCGCTTGATTGTTTAGGTATTGAACGTTCAAGTTTAATGGCTCAATTGCCAGAAGCTGTACAAGCTGCCGAACAGGCACGTAGTAACCGTGAAAGCGGTATTATGGACTTATTTGGTGAAGTTGAAGAAGTTCAACGTAAACCAGCTAAACCTGTTAAGCCATGGAGTGATGAAGTTCGTCTCAAAGGCGAAAAAGATACGCTTGGACTATATTTAACAGGTCACCCAATTGATGTTTATCGTCAAGAACTCAAAGCGTTTATTCCTGCAAAACTTAATGAAATTACCGCAACTCGTCGCGGTGTAACGACTGTTTATGCAGGACTTGTCCTTGATGTAGCGAATTTCCCAAACCGTGTTGTTATTGTACTTGACGACGGAACAGCACGTATTGAAGTCAGCTGTAACCACGAACGTTTCCAACGCTTTAAAGATATTATTCAAGTTGAGCGCGTAGTCGTCTTTGAAGGCGAGATCTATGAGCGTGAAGGTTTTGATCGTCCAATGGGACGCTTGAACAAAGCGTTTAGCTTAAATGAAATCAGACAAAAACGCGCCAATAGTATTCAAATCAAATTAACCCATGATCTATTGCAACCAAGTTTGGCAAAAGATCTACAAAATATATTATTGCCTTATTGTAATGTCGATATGCATCAGCATATTGCAATACAGTTACAGATTGACCAACCATATGCTCAGGCTGAGCTTCAGCTTGGCCCACAATGGAAAGTCGCTCCTTTAGATGAACTTCTTGCCAAACTAAGAGATTACTTTGGTAAGGATAATATTCATATTGAATATCAGGTAAAATCTAAGGCAGCTAAAGCAGCAGAACCTGTTCGTCCACAACCTGTTGCCTCACCTCCTGTGGACATGACTATTGATGATGCATTGGATTCATACCAAAGCGAAGTTTCTCAATATTCGTAATTTCTGGAAATCTTATGAGTTTGTTTGACGACACCGCCGTGTCAAAACAATTAGCACAAGTGCGTATTGTCATGGTCAATACCACTTTACCGGCTAATATTGGCAGTGCTTTACGCGCAATGAAAACGATGGGCTTGAGTAAGTTGGTTCTGGTTTCACCAAAAACCTACCCACATCCAGATATTCAGGCGCTTGCTGCTGGTGCACAAGATTTATTAGAACAGGTTGAAATTGTTGAAACACTCGAAGAAGCAATTAAAGATTGCCATTTAGTTTTCGGAACAAGTGCAAGAAGCCGTACTATTCCATGGCCTTTGTTAGATGTTCGCCCTGCTTCAAAAGAAGCAATCAAGGCGGCTGCACAAGGACAACAAATTGCGATCGTTTTTGGACGTGAAGACCGCGGTTTAACCAATGAAGAATTGGCTTTGGCAAAC
>NZ_POYH01000067.1:36067-41059 GCF_002899995.1 Acinetobacter sp. AKBS16
ATCACCTTACTATTCCTGTAAACTCGGACTATGGTGTACTTAACGTTGCTCAAGCGATTCAAGTGGTTTGTTATGAACTTCGTATGTCGGTATTAGAGCAAAAAGAAGTTGCTTCTGATGCTGGGCAAATGCCGCTTGCTCAAGGTCAAAGCATGCAATGGGATGAGCCGTTAGTGACTCAGCAGCAAATGGAAGAGTTCTACCCCCATTTGGAAAAAATGCTCATCGAAATTGAATTTTTAGATCCAGAAAATCCACGTTTACTACCTTTACGCTTGCGTCGTTTATTTGGTCGTATACAATTAGATCGTATGGAATATCATTTACTTCGCGGTATTTTTAGTCGAGTCCAAGCCCTCACAAGCGGCAAATGGAAAAAAGCATCATCGGACAAGGAGGATCAATCCAATGCTTAAACAGCTTAAAGAAGATATACAGGCTGTATTCGCGCGAGATCCTGCTGCACGAAATACACTCGAAGTACTTACCACTTACCCAGGTATACATGCTTTACTTTTGCATAGGCTTGCACATGAATTGTGGAAAAAAGATTGTAAAGGTACCGCCCGTTTTGTTTCGTCATTTAGTCGTTTTGCAACGGGTATTGAAATTCACCCTGGTGCTAAAATCGGCAAACGCTTCTTTATCGATCATGGCATGGGCGTTGTAATTGGTGAAACTGCTGAAATTGGTGATGATGTAACGCTATACCACGGTGTTACCTTAGGTGGTACGACTTGGAATAAAGGTAAGCGTCACCCAACTTTAGAAGATGGCGTGGTTGTCGGTGCTGGTGCGAAAATCTTAGGTCCATTTACGGTAGGTAAAGGCGCCAAAGTTGGTTCAAATGCGGTAGTCACAAAAGCAGTTCCTGCTGGTGTAACAGCTGTTGGTAACCCTGCACGTTATATCTATAAAGATGCCGACAAAACTAAAGATAAAGATGAAGAACGTCGCCGTGATTATGCACAAAGTATTGGTTTTGCTCCGTATGCGACTACTGCTGATCAATCTGACCCAATTTTAGAAGGAATGCGAGTTTTACTTGACCGTATTCAGCACAATGAAACGCGTATGAATAATTTGTGCCAGCGTTTGTCCGAACTTGACCCAACTTTCAAAAAAGAAAGTCAAGATGAACAGCCTTTTAGTGATGAAGAGCTAAAAATTCTTGAAGAAGTTCGTCGTGAATGCGGTGCGCAAAACAAGACATCAAAAACGTAATATTCTTGATTCATAATGTAACACGCTTACCCTTGCATGTCGGTTTAGGTTTTCCTAGACTTGTTGTACCTTATTTAACTTTATAAAATGAACGGAAGATCCTATGAATTTTAAGCCTTTGGCATATATCCTTCTTGCGACCTCAAGTTTAACAGCGTGTACCATGGCACCTGTAAAAGAACAAAAAATTGAGCCGTTTGTTTTTAAGGAACCAGAGCTTACACCTCCATTTTATGCATTAAACCCATTTAATTATGATGCTCCGCCTGCATTTGAAGTTGCTTTAAAAGAAGCTGCTGCACAGCCTGTAACCAAAATGGTTGTAACTCGTCAGGACGATCCAACCAAAACACTTACATTAGATACGAATAAATTGATCGTACCTACAGTCAACAACTCACAACGTTCAATGAAATACGCAGTTTTAGCGGGCGATAATGAAATTGATGTAACTGAAATTGATGACTTCTTACAACTTGTTGAAGGTAAAGCGCGCCACTATCCGCCTCGTTTTACTGACCGTCAAGAACGTAAAGGCTTTGAAAGCAAACTTAAGGAAGTTACTCAGCGCTTAGATACTTTAGCTGCTAATCCAGATGCTTCATTTGATATTCTTATTCGTGCTTTTAAAGCAAGTGTACTTGCCCGTAACCTTGATTTAGGTACTGCTCATACCACTAAGTCTTTAGAATATGCACAAAGACTTTTAAAAATTAATCCAGATGATGCTGAAGCGAATTTCTGGTTTGGTTTTGGTTTGTCTGAAGGTGGTGGTCAACGTGAGGCTATTCCGTATTTAGATAAAGCTATTAAAGGTAATGTTCAGGAAGCATATTTAGCCGCTGCAAATAACTATATTGCAATGGAACAAAAGAAAAATGCGATTCAGACTCTAAAAAATTACAAGGTTAAATATCCTGATGAAGCTGAAGTAGCAGACCGTTTAATTCAAGAAATTGAAAAACAAGGTCGCTGGAATGTATGGCAAGTTTTAACAAACCCTGCTATGTCTTCTGCTACCCCAAGTGCAGCTACAAAAAAGTAAGCGCTTAAACTTTATAAAAGGGCTGATTTGACAGCCCTTTTTTTATGTTTGATCAATTGAAAAATACTTTAAAATTTGTATGATCAGCATATTACTGATCCACATATTTGACCATAATGTTTGTTAGAAAAAGAAACTCAGCGCTCTTCACGGTCATACTCCTCGGTTCAATCCTGAGTGGATGTCAGGTCGTCAATGTTAAGCAACAAGCTCTCAACGTTACTATTGCAAATGAGCGTAATAGTATTCTTACCCAAGATAAACTAAGTGAAGCAAGTCTTAATGTTTTGTCCATGTCAGGGCAAGAAGCTAAGGCCTGTACAGACTCCCCTGACACTTGTGTTAATCAACTTAAAAATCTGCCCCAAATTTTAGATGAACAGCTGTTATCGGCTGCAAGTGAAATGTATCTGGCGAAAGCAATGGCTTTGTCAGATTCTTCTGAATGTAAAATTAGTCGTTTCACTAAACATAAGCCAACTGAAGAACAAAAAGTTATTCAAAATAAATATGATGAATGCTTAGATCAACAGTTAAGTCTACTCGATAAGAGTATCCGTTATAGCTATGCTTATCTGTTTTCTACAAAACGTCAGCCAACTGATCGTATTTTTGATAATAGACAAGTTCAGATACGCGACTTCTATAATCAAGCGATTGCCAAAATGGTCAGTGTGTATGATTTAAGGTATCCACAAAAAAATGTGGTAGAGCCACAAATCCATATTGGTAAGAGTGTATATTCAATTGATTTTGAGTTTCATAGACAATTATCTGGCCAAAAATTAGAAAAATTAATTTCAAGTTATAACTTAAATTTCTCAGGTTTAAGAACAATCAACCGTCGTGATGGTTTCGGTTCCGAATTTGTAGCTGTCTTCCCAAGTTCAGGCAAAGAAGACATTAATGAATACATTTTAGATCCACTTAATTACAGCTATAAAAATGGTGTAAATCCAAATATTCACCATGCACGTTATTTAGCGGCAACTATTGTTGCAGAGCCTAAACATGCTAAAACCATTCAAGAAATTATTAATGACCCAGAATTTGTGATTCGGGTCTATGATCCTTATCGAACTGATAATATTAATGTCGCTGGTAAGCAATACCCTTTAGCTGCAAACTTCTCAGCTCCTTATGGTCTGTGGTTAGCTGAAAACAACCTAGGTGTAGCGGCTTACTTAAGCTTGATTGATCGTGATCAGCACTTAACCATGCCGCATTTATATATGCTTGAACCTTATAATCCAAACAAAAAAATTATTGTGTTGGTCCATGGTTTAGCAAGTAGCCCCGAGGCATGGATTGCGCTCACCAACGATGTCATGGGTGATACTGTTTTAAGAGATAACTATCAAGTTTGGCAAGTTTTCTACTCGACCAATATGCCAATTCTGGAAAGCCGGTTCCAGATTTATGCCCTTTTGAAACAAGCATTCGGTTCGTTAAACCCAAGTGATCCTGCCGCGCATGATGCGGTGCTTGTTGGTCATAGTATGGGAGGAATTATTAGCCGTTTACTTGTAAGTGATGCTGATATTACTAAACCTGCCTTGGAGATGATGACGATCCGTCAGCAAAACCGTTTTAAGAAACATCCTATGGTGACTGAACGGTTGCAAATGCATTCAATTAGTAACTTTGATCGTGCAATTTTCTTGGCATCGCCACACCGAGGTACAGATTATGCCGATCGTTGGTTCACATTAGCTGCGCGTAAAATTATCCGCTTACCGGGTGCTTTTTTATCAGCTGTTGCAACTTCGCTCACCACAGAAAATTTAGATATTAAAGATTTCTTGAATAATATTGATAATGGCCTGATTCAAAATGGACCAAGCGACTTAAGCCATCAATCTAAATTTATGGAACTCACTGAGAATATTAATCCCCATCAAGGGTTAATCTTCCACTCAATTATGGGCAACATTACCAAAAGTGATGATCCAAATGTGATTACCGATGGTATTGTTCCTTATAAAAGTGCTCACTTAGAAGGTGCTAAATCTGAGAAAATTCTACCGGGTGGACACTCTATTCAGTTAACACCACAAGCCGTATTAGAACTACGTCGTATTTTACGAGAGCATTTAGTTGAACATGGTTTGTATAAACCATAAAAAATAAAAAGAGCCAAAGGATATCCTTTGGCTCTTTTGTTTTAGGTTAGATTTTATTGCCCAGAACGGATGATGTAATCAAACGCAGAGAGTGATGCTTTAGCGCCTTCACCTGTAGCAATAATGATCTGCTTGTACGGTACAGTAGTACAGTCACCCGCAGCAAATACACCTTTTACATTGGTTTCGTTGCGGTCATTCACAATGATCTCGCCACGGTTGGTTAGCTCAACCTCACTGTCTTTTAAGAAGTCAGTGTTTGGAAGTAAACCAATCTGTACAAAGATCCCTGCAAGCTCTACCACATGCTCTTCATCAGTTGCACGGTCTTTATATTTAAGACCAGTTACTTGTGAACCGTCACCCAATACTTCTGTGCTTAATGCATTCATAATCACAGTGGTGTTTGGCAAGCTGTTTAACTTGTTTTGCAAGACTTGGTCAGCACGAAGTTTAGTGTCAAACTCAACCAGAGTCACATGCTCAACAATACCTGCAAGGTCAATTGCCGCTTCAACACCTGAGTTACCACCACCAATCACGGCAACACGTTTGCCTTTGAACAATGGACCATCACAGTGTGGACAGTACGCTACACCA
>NZ_POYH01000067.1:41157-45449 GCF_002899995.1 Acinetobacter sp. AKBS16
TACGGTATTCAGCTTCACCCGGTACATTCATTTCTCTCCAACGTGCACCTGTTGAAAGGATCACAGTTTTCGATTCAAGTTTTGCACCGTTTTCAAGTTCAACTTCAACCAAGCCATTTGCTGTTTGATCTGCACCAGTGATTTTGCTGACACGTTGCAGGTTCATGATATCGACATCGTATTCACGAACATGTGCTTCCATCTCGGCAGCAAACTTAGGACCTTGAGTCTTTTGCACAGAAGTGAAGTTTTCAATGTCCATGGTGTCCATGACCTGACCACCAAAGCGTTCAGCCACGATACCTGTGTTAATGCCTTTACGTGCCGCATAGATTGCAGCTGTTGCACCCGCAGGTCCACCACCAATCACCAATACATCAAACGCATCTTTGGCATTGAGTGCTGCTGCGTCTTTTTCAGCCGAGTTGGTATCAAGTTTTGCCACAATCTCTTCAAGCGTCATACGACCTTGACCAATGTGTTCATTGTCCTGGAATACCATCGGTACAGCCATGATTTTGCGTTGTTCCACTTCGTCTTGGAAGAATGCACCATCAATCATGGTTGCCGTGGTGTTCGGGTTATAAATGGCTATCAGGTTAAGTGCCTGTACCACGTCCGGACAGTTATGACAGCTTAATGATACAAATACATCAAAGTTAGCTTTGAGGTTTAAGCCTTTAATCTGATTTAAAACTTCATCCGACACTTTAGGTGCATAGCCAGACACTTGTAACAGCGCCAAGATCAAAGACGTAAACTCATGGCCCATTGGTAAGCCTGCAAAGAATACACGAGGCTGTTCACCTGCTTTAGCCACACCAAAGCTTGGACGACGTGTATTGTTACCGTCAAAACGGGCTGTTACCTTGTCAGAAAGCTCAGCGATTTCAGTTACTAATTCTTTAATTTGAGCAGCTTTATCTGATTCATCTAAAGCAGCAACTAATTCGATTGGACTTTCTAAACGTTCTAGGTAAGCTTTTAATTGAGTTTTAATGTTTTGATCTAACATCTGTTTTTACTCCAATGCATCCAAATTCTTTCAATAGATGCATAGTACGTTAAAACAATGAATAGGTAAAACAGTATGTTTTTATATATTTGATCGGTTTTTTAGATTTTATTATTTCTTCAATAAAAAAGCCAACCTGAACTCATCCCAGCGCAGGTCGGCAAACTGGTTAAACTAGAGTAAGACCACACCAAATACAGCCCCAGCAATCAAAACATGCAATGGATGAACTTTTTTAATTAAAGATAATAAAGTTGCAATGACTACCATAATGATAAGTAAAGTATTTATTGCCGCTGCTTCAGAAATAATCCATGCACTGGCAAGCACAGTCCCCACAGTGACAGGTTGTAAAGCAAGCTGTAAAACACGGCGCCATTTCTTATCTTTGAATTTTGACCAGCCTCTCATCACAAATACAGTAATAAGAGATGACGGTAAAAATTTAGCAGTAGACGTCACCAATAGACCAGACAACCCTGCTACATGCCACCCTACCAAAGGTACAATCATCATATTTGGACCAGGTGCAGCTTGTGCCATGGCAAACAACGCACTAAATTCTTGCGCCGTCATCCAATGGTGAATATCAACCACTTGGCGTTGCATTTCGGGCAAAATTGTATTCCCGCCACCAAATGCAATAAGGGACAACTGAGTAAAAATGATTGCTAAAGTAAGTAGTACGGCACCCATTACACACGTCTCCAAATGATGGCTGAATAAAACGCAAGTAAAATCAGCATAGTCAAAAGTAAAGGAATTTTTAGAAAAGCAATGCTGAAAATTGCCGCTACCACAACACAGATTGCTAATGGATTACGTAATAAAGGCTTAAGCATTTTCAGACCTGTGGCAACCAGAAGCCCTGCTGCTGCTGCACCTAAACCTTCAAAAAGGTGCTTAACCATTAAGTTGTCTTGGAACTGCTCATAGACATAATGTAAAAGTACAACAATTACGGTAGGTGCGAAGATTAAACCAATGAGTGAGCTCACTGCTCCACGGACACCGCGAAACTCCATGCCAATCGCAACCGATAAATTAATAATATTGCCGCCCGGTAAAAATTGGCACAGACCAAGTAACTCAGTGAATTTTTCAGGGCTTAACCAATGCCTTTGCTCTACAATAACTTTACGGGCTAAAGGCAGCACACCACCAAATCCAATTAAACCTAATGTTAAAAAACCTAAAAATAACTCTGTGCAAGTAGGAACAGTATCCTTCTGCACGGCAATCTCAACATGGTTCATTTTCGTTACTTTTCACTTTATCCGACCAAGATAGAATGATACTTTTATGATATATCTACAAATGCTTTTATTTTCATTAACCATACCCTAAAGGTATTCCTATGCTCGATTTATATAAGCTTCATGCCTTTGTAGTGGTGGTTGAAGAAAGAAATATTACTCACGCGGCAAACCGTTTGTTTATTCAACAGCCACCTTTAACGCGTTTACTTAAAAAACTTGAACAAGAACTCGGTACACAGTTACTTATTCGTCAACCGCGCGGGATTGAACCGACAGAAGCAGGTTTAGCATTATTTAAAGAAGCACAACTTTTATTAGAACATGCCCGCCATATTCCTCAATTGGTCCAAGATGTTAGCCAAGGTAAAACTGGACAACTCAATATTGGCTTTACAAGTTCCGCAGGTTTGCATCCGCTCATTTCACTCGTATTACGTTCATATCGGGAAATGTACCCTGCTGTGCAAACCAAACTTGAAGAAGCAGGCAGTCAAAAGCAACTGGACTGGTTAATTTCAGAAAAACTTGATATTGCTTTTTTAAGAGCGCCGATTAGCCGAGATATTGGTTTAAAGCATCTTCATATATTAGACGAGCCAATGGTGGTGGCCTTACCTATCGGCCATCCACTTACACAGAAGAAAAAAATTAGTTTAAGTAACTTGTCAGAGGAAAATTTTGTTTTATACCGTCGCTCTTCAGGGCAAGGCTTATATGACAATATTTTATATAGCTGCTATCAGGCAGGTTTTAGTCCGCGTATTATTCAAGAAGCGCCGCGCCCTACTGCGACCCTCAATTTAGTGGCTGCTGGTATTGGAATTAGTATTGTGCCCGCTTCAATGCATAACTTTTGGGACCATGAAATTGTCTATCGCGAGTTTGATGATTCGATAAAACTAAATGCGCCTATTTACTTAATTACACGAGAAAATGAAAACTCAGCTAAAGTGTCAAACTTCATTGAACTCATGCAAAAACTATTACCTACAATGACCTAAGTGTAAAAGCTAGGTAATAAAAAATGCCTATATAAAGGCACTTTTTAAAGTCATTTTTAGCAAAAAATAGTTCAAATAAATTTTACGATTTTAAGAGTAATACTTTTTCTTTAACCAAAGCGAAACGGTGACGAGTGAAATTAAAACGGGGACTTCAACCAATGGTCCAATCACTGTGGTAAATGCTACAGGTGATGCTAAACCAAAAGTTGCAATAGCTACAGCTAAAGCCAACTCAAAGTTATTACCTGCCGCGGTAAATGAAATTGCCGCTGTACGTGGGTAATTATTCCCCATCCGTTTACTCATAAAGAAGCTAATAAAGAACATCACGACAAAGTAAATGGTAAGTGGAATCGCAATACGTAATACATCTAAAGGTAAACTCACCACATCGCCACCTTTTAGACTAAACATAGCAACAATGGTAAAGAGTAATGCGATTAAACTTAATGGACTAATTTTTGGTAAAAATTTAGTCTGATACCATTCCAACCCTTTCGACTTGACTAAAATCAAACGCGTCAAGAAACCCATTAAGAATGGAATACCTAAGTACACCAAAACAGCATGTGTGATGGTCCAGAAATTGACATCAATCACTTGTCCTGCCACACCAAAATATGGCGGCAAGAAAGTTAAGAACAACCATGCATAGGTACTAAAAAATAAAATCTGAAAAATACTGTTAAAGGCGACCAAAGCTGCAACATATTGGTTATCACCACAAGCTAAGCCATTCCAGACCAATACCATTGCAATACAACGTGCCAAGCCTATCAAAATAAGGCCCGTCATATACTCCGGATAGTTATGCAAAAAAACAATTGCAAGGATAAACATTAAAACTGGAGCAATAATCCAGTTTTGTACCAGCGATAAAGTTAAGGTTTTCTTATCCTTAAATACTTCTGGTAAAGCCGCATAGTCCACTTTTGCCAATGGCGGATACATCATTAAAATCAAACCGATTGCGATTGGAATATTAACGTTATCTACACTTAACTCATTTAAAGA
>NZ_POYH01000067.1:45517-53640 GCF_002899995.1 Acinetobacter sp. AKBS16
ACAGATGCCTGAGGAAAGAAAACTCCAATCGCTAAACCTAAAGCCATTGCTATAAAAATCCATAGCGTCAGGTTTCGATCTAAAAAGGAAAGCCCTTGTTTGGTCATGTTCTACTCTAAGAAGAAATTAATTGCATTCAATACACAAGTGGCTAATACACTTATGCTAAATAAATCTGCATTTTCTAAGACAAAATCTAGGAAGATTAATCACAACATGTTGTCGTGATGAAAGGCTGATCTTGTTGTTTTACATTTGTCCCATTCTCGTCATTTTCTATCACCTTTAGAATATCTAAAGCCCAAACAGGTAAATCAGGATTTAAGCTGTAATAGACCCACTGGCCTTTTCTTTCATCCAATAATACGCCATGAGTTCGTAACAAAGCTAAGTGTCTGGAGATTTTCGGTTGGCTCAACTCAAGCTGTTCTGTTAGCTCACAGACACAAATATTTTGTTTATTTAGAACTAATTTAAGAATATTTAACCGAGTTTGGTCAGATAGACATTTAAAGAAATCGACTTGGTTGATCATATCTTCAACAGAATATATTCGTTATTGCAAATATACGGATATCCATATATAAATGCAATATCTTAATTCATCGATAAATTTGTCATGACTGAGCTAGTGAAGATTTACCATAACCCTGCTTGCGGGACCTCGCGCAATACATTGGCGCTTATTCGTCATGCAGGAATTGAACCTATCGTTATTGAATATTTGCAAACACCGCCAAGTAAAGATGAATTGATTCAACTCATTAAGGATTCGAACCTAAGTGTACGTGAAGCAATTCGTAAAAATGTTGAACCCTATAAAGATTTAGAGTTAGAACAAGACCATTGGACCGATGAACAGTTAATTGATTTTATGGTGCAATATCCAATTTTAATTAATCGCCCATTTGTGGTTACACCAAAAGGCACGCGACTTTGCCGCCCTTCTGAGATGGTACTAGACATTTTAGATTCACAAAACTTAGGCTATTTTGCAAAAGAAGATGGTGAAGTGATCATTGATGAACAAGGCCGTCGTTTAAAGTAATTGAAGATACTTATTAATATAAAAAGCTAAATGACATGGCACCATTTAGCTTTTTTGAATGAAACGGATTAAAAATAGGATTTGATAAAAGGAAGCAGTTGCTCTCCTATTACCATGCCTAATAAACCGACTAATGCAACAAGAGGTGGAGCTGGTGACTTAACATTTAAAACATAATATAAGACACCAACAAGCAACCCTACAGCCAAAGATAACAAGTACATTTTCATCGTACATACCTTAAGGAAACAAGCTATTTAATGAGGCAGGTTCCCATACTGTTTTATTTAAAATGCAAAACACGAGCACCCAAGTGTGCCCCAGAAAGATTTTTTGTCCTTATCATTTACAGGAACATCAAGCATCCAAGCGTGGCTGTGTCCATGCATTCCACAGCTACTAGCACATGCACACAATGCACTTTGTGACTGTAATGATTGATTCGATGGTGCATTACGGTTTTCAGATAAGCGCCACTGACCACCGAAGCGTTTTACTGGCGACCATGTTGGAGATGCTGGCGGTAACGGCGGATCGTCTTGCTTAAACTCTGCCCCTGCGTACACCACTTTTCCACCTAAAACAGTGAGTACAGACTCAATCCACTGGATATCTTCTGCTTCAACTTTAAAGTAGTCATCTGACAACACAACTAAGTCGGCAAGTTCCCCTGCTGTGAGTGAACCTTTGATATCTTTTTCACCTGAGAACCAAGCCGAACCTTTCGTCCAGAGTTTGAGGGCGGTTTGACGATCTAATAGATTTTTTTCATCATACAAAGGTAACCCACCTACTGTTTTACCTGTAGTCAGCCAATACAAACACACCCAAGGGTTATAAGATGCAACACGAGTCGCATCTGTTCCCGCACCCACAGGTACACCGAGTTCTAACATTTTCTTGACTGGTGGCGTTGCTTGGGCAGCTTCGGCACCATAGCGTTTTACGAAAATCTCACCTTGATATGCCATACGATGCTGAATCGCGATACCACCACCCAACGCACCAATACGTTCGATATTACGCTCAGATACAGTTTCGGCATGGTCAATAATAAATCGTGTCGCAAATGGCTGTTTTGAATTGACGCGCTCAAATACATTGAGTAACCGACTAATACTTTCATCATAGGTTGCATGAATACGGAATGGCCATTTCTTTTCAGCCAAGTGCTCTACGATGGCTTCGAGTTCACCTTCCATTTTTTCTGGTAAATCCGGACGTGGCTCATAGAAGTCTTCAAAGTCCCCCGCTGACCAAGTCAGGTTCTCGCCTGCTCCATTCATTCTAAATAGCTCATCACCATCGCCCGGAAATGTCATTTCGGTCCAGCGGCGATAATCATCAAGCTCTTGGCCTGCCTTCTGAGCAAATAGGTTATAAGCAATTCGAACCGTCATTTGATTTTGATCATGTAATTGTTTAATCACGTCATAATCTTCAGGGTAGTTTTGACCGCCACCACCTGCATCAATTGCTGAAGTAATGCCTAATCGATTTAATTCACGCATGAAATGACGAGTTGAGTTGATTTGGTCCTCAACTGGCAATTTCGGTGCTTTACCTAAGGTCGAATATAAAATCATAGCCGATGGCGTTGCGAGCAACAGTCCTGTTGGCTCACCTTTTTCATTTCGTACAATCTTGCCACCTGGCGGGTCCGGTGTGTCTTTATTAAAACCTAATACATCAAGGGCAGCTCGGTTCAACATGGCACTGGCGTATAAATGTAAAACGAATACCGGAGTATCTGGTGCAGCTTTATTAATTTCTTCTAAAGTCGGTAAACGCTTTTCAGCAAACTGGAATTCAGTCCAACCGCCTACTACACGAACCCATTGTGGAGCTAGCGTATTATCTGCTTGCTCTTTGAGTAAGCGTAATGCATCGGCAACGGATGGCACACCTTCCCAGCGCAGTTCCATATTGTAATTTAGACCACCACGAATAATATGCAGATGACTGTCATTTAGACCCGGTATAACGCGACGACCATTTAAGTCTACAACTTTACTTGTTGGAGTTGCGAGTTTCATAACCTCATCAGTTGTACCCGTGCGCACGACTTTACCATCTGCAATCGCTATTGCTTGTACTTCGGGGTTCTGAGGATCTAGTGTTGTGATTTTACCGTTTTTAAGTATGAGGTTTATTTCGGTCATTCTGAACTCCATTCTTGTGAATTATCGTTCTAAAAAAATAAAGGTATATCTGTATTAATATCACTTAAATATTGAATACTAGACATACCTTTACCTAAATCAGTACTGTTTTATTTTGCAGGAACTGGTGCAAGTACTTCATGTTTTGATGTTGTACGCTCAGGTGCCTTATGGACCATCGTATAGGCATAGTCCACACCCATACCATAAGCACCAGAATGCTCACGTACAATCGCCATAACTGCATCGTATGTATCACGGTGTGCCCAATCACGCTGCCATTCGAGTAATACTTGTTGCCAAGTTACCGGAACAACACCTGCCTGAATCATGCGTTGCATGGCGTAGTCATGTGCTTCTTTCGATGTGCCGCCTGAAGCATCTGCGACCATATAAATCTCATAATCGCCTTCAAGCATGGCGCCAAAAGCAAAGGTGTTATTGCACACTTCAGTCCACAAACCTGAAACAATCACTTTTTTACGATTATTTCTTGCAAGCGAATCCCGTACTTTTTGATCATCCCATGAATTCATTGAAGTACGTTCTAGTAAAGGAGCATCTGGAAATACATCTAAAAGTTCTGGGTAGGTATGACCAGAGAAGCTTTCAGTTTCAACTGTCGTAATCGTGACAGGAATATTGAATGTTTTAGCTGCTTTTGCTAACCCTACAGTATTATTCTTTAATACTTGGCGATCTATTGACTGTACCCCAAAAGCCATTTGCGGCTGGTGATCAATAAAAATAACCTGACAATTGGTTGGTGATAGTTGTTCTAAAAGTGATTTATTCACGTCTAAACTCCATTATTCATTATATAAGGCTTTTAAAATTGCCTACTGGTTATTATCAAAACAAATAAAAATGTAAAAACATAGACAGCAAAACAGCTCGAATCTGTATCCTGTATGGATACAATCAAATCAATGATTGCTTTTTAATTTTTATAGTTTAATCATGGATATATATTTTTTAATTTTTAGTTATCCATGGATCGATTAGACTGTATTTCCACTTTTGTAAGTGTCGTAGAACATGGGAATTTTAGTAGCGCAGCTAGAGCACTCGATATTTCTCGTGATTTGGTAGCCAAACGTGTTTGCTACCTCGAAAATGATTTAAAAACAACGCTATTAAATCGAACAACCAGACAAATGAATCTGACCAGTTGTGGGGAAAAATTTTACCAACATTGCAAGGTTATATTGAGTGAATTTGAATGGGCAACTTACGAGATTAGCTATAACCAGCAATATCCTGAAGGCGAACTCAAGCTCAATACGCCCATGTCTTTTAGCAACATTTTCCTTCAACATATCATTTCAGACTTTATTGAGAAATATCCCAGTATTAAAATTGATTTATTTATGACAGATCAGCTATTAGATGTGAATCAACACAAATTTGATCTGACCATACGCTTAGATGGATCTGCGCCAAGTTTGGCAAATAGTAAAATTTTAAATACCTATCAACGTTATTTATATGCAACACCTGAATATTTCAATCAACATGGATTACCTACTTCTTTAGAAGAACTTAAAGAACATAAGTTTCTAATTTACTATCAAGATAGCCGACATAAAAAATTGATTTTTCAAAAAGATCAGAAAGAAGTGTCTTTTAATTGTTTCCCTGTGATGACGTGTAATAATGGTGAACTATTATTGGATATGTGTTTGAAAGATCACGGTATTGTTTTTCTTCCAGAGTTTATTGCAGAGCCTTATTACAAAGAAGGTAAGTTACAGAAATGTTTGGAAGATTATACCAGTCAGCCACTTCACTTATATGTCACATGGCCAAATCGTAAGATTTTATCGAAGAAAGTAAAACTATTTATTGATTTTTTAACACATCAAATCATTCCCATAAAATAACCAATCTGGGCCTTTTCGACAGGAATTGGCCCAGATTTTTAATTAGTTTGAGGTGTTTCAATTTTCTTATTTTTAAATAAATTTAATAAATTTTGCTCGGCAGATACTGTACTGTTTTCTTCAATAAATGTGGTTGCGTAGTGTTCTAAATGTTCTTCCATCAATTGAGTTGCTCGTTTTTCATCACCTTGTTCAATGGCATCTAAAATTGCACGGTGTTCATCTGCCGAACAATTATTATGTTTTGGAATTTCATACAATCCAATTAATAACGAAGTCCTCGCAATAAGCGTCTGCAAATAACTGGACATGATCGAATTTTGATTAGCTTCAATCAGCTTTAAATGAAATTGACCTGATAGCTTAATCCACTCGGCCCAATTTCCAGCTAAACGCTCATGCGACTCTTGTTCTACCAAAATCCGAAGCTCACTAAAATCTAGGCGATGAGACTTTTGTGCTAGTTTTTTTACAGTGGCGATTTCCAGCATGCTGCGTGCTTCAAAGACTTCTTTTGTTTCATTTGCACTATGTTTTGCGATGAGTGCCCCACGATTGGGCTGAATTTCAATAACCTTATCATGTGCAAGTTTGACGAAAACACGTCTTAACACTCCTCGCGTTACACCAAATGCTTCACATAAAGGTGCTTCAACTAAACGTGCGCCCGGAGCGAGTTGTCGATTTAAAATAGCATCTACAATTGCGTTATATATATGGTCATCAATCTCATCATTGCTCATTTCTACGGCTTTTTTTGGTGCATTCGATGACATTGATTTCTCCATTTTTATTAATGTCTCCTCTTTTTAGAACTTTATCTAATGACAGTAGTGTAAGTTTAACTTAAGCGTTTGGAAATATTTCTCTCATTTTCACACCATCTATGCTGAGCTGAACAATTCAATATTAGATCTCTAAATATTCAGTTATACACCTAAATTTATTTGCTTTTTATAAAAAATTAAGTACGTCTCCGTTTATAAATCTCTCTCTTCATATTCCAAAATCATATCAAGCGAAATCACTCATCAATACTCCATCTCAAGTTTGGCATAACTTTTGCTCAATTAAAATTGTGCACAATTTAAATATCACATTGTACACAATTTTAATTTCATTCTTTTAGACAGAAAAACAATACTGCTGAAAGTGCCTCCATCTTAAGGAAGTGAGTGTTCAAGATGAATAATACCGAAGCAATAATTAAACCTTCTTATGATGCAAAACTGACAAATCAAGACTTAGCTCCTTTAAAAAAGCAAACATGGGGCGCTTATAATATTTTTGCCTTCTGGATGTCTGATGTTCATAGCGTCGGTGGTTATGTCATGGCTGGAAGCCTTTTTGCACTAGGGCTTAATAGCTGGCAGGTACTTCTATCTTTACTGATCGGCATTGCAATTGTTCAGTTTTTTACAAACCTCATTGCCAAGTCTAGCCAACAAACAGGTACGCCCTATCCTGTGATTTGTCGTGCCACTTTCGGTGTGCTTGGTGCAAATATTCCTGCTGTTATCCGGGGTCTTATCGCCGTCGCATGGTATGGCATTCAAACTTATTTGGCCTCAAGTGCATTCTTATTGGTCATTTTAAGGTTCTTTCCAGAATGGTCAGTCTATGCTGATGTTTCAACTTACGGCTTTCTTGGGCTTTCCTATTTAGGATGGGTTGGCTTCATGCTGCTTTGGTTACTGCAAGCGATTGTTTTCTGGTCTGGCATGGACAGTATTCGTAAGTTTATTGACTGGGCAGGTCCGGCTGTCTACGTTGTGATGTTTGCAATGGCAGTCTGGCTGATCTGGAAAGCTGGCTGGCAGAATATTGATTTAAATTTAAGTGGGGTTCAATACGACGGTTTTGCAGTTGTACCAGTCATGATTGGTGCTATTGCGCTTGTTGTCTCATATTTTTCAGGACCAATGCTGAATTTTGGCGACTTCTCTCGTTATGGTAAAAGCTTTAACGCGATTAAAATGGGGAACTTTCTTGGCTTACCAATTAACTTCTTAGGCTTTTCTTTACTTACTGTGGTGTGTATTGCGGCAACACTTCCAGTGTATGGAAAACTTATTACAGACCCTGTCGAGATGGTCGGTAAACTGGATAACACATTTGTAGTCATTTTAGGTAGTTTGACCTTAATGATTGCCACTATCGGAATTAATATTGTTGCTAACTTTGTTTCACCTGCATTTGATTTTTCTAATGTTTCACCGAGCAAAATTAGCTGGCGTATGGGGGGAATGATTGCAGCAGTAGGTTCAATTTTCATTACCCCATGGAATTTGTTTAATAACCCTCAAGTGATCCATTACACCATTGATATTTTAGGTGCATTTATCGGTCCACTTTTTGGTGTATTGCTCGCCGATTTTTACCTCGTTAAAAAACAGAAAATCGTGGTAGATGATTTATATACTTTAGATACCAAGGGTTTGTATTGGTACAAAAATGGTTATAACCACTCTGCTTTTTATGCCTTAATTCCAGCTTCATTAATTCCTATTCTCTGCGTACTTTTACCACAACTATCGGGGCTAGCTAATTTCACATGGTTTATTGGGATGGGATTCGGTTTTGTCATTTACCGATTTCTTAACCAACCGCTTGCCCATGCTAAATCGGCAATGACTAAGGTAAAAGTACAATGAAAATTAAAATTATTAATCCTAATACCACCCAAAGTATGACTGACAAAATTGCTGCATCAGCAAAGATAGTCGCAAATTCTGATACTCAAATTATTGCTATGAGTCCTCAAATGGGCCCTGCAACAATTGAAAGTTATTATGATGAAGCACTAAGTGCCGTAGGTGTGTTAGAGGAAATCCGCCAAGGTGAACTTCTAGATGTAGATGCTTATGTTATTGCCTGTTTTGGTGACCCTGCGCTTTATGCTGCCCGTGAAATGACGTCAGCACCTGTGATTGGCATTGCCGAAGCAGCTATGCGAACTGCAAGTTATGTCAGTACTGGTTTTAGTGTAGTCACGACATTACAACGCACAGTGAATATGAGCTGGCATCT
>NZ_POYH01000068.1:0-10021 GCF_002899995.1 Acinetobacter sp. AKBS16
ATTCCGGTACTTGACCGTGAAATTGACGCGCTAGATGGTGTAGAGCTCGCAACTTTGCGTTTAGGTGCTTACGAGTTACGTGATCATCTAGAAATTCCATATCGTGTGGTACTTGATGAAGCAATCGAACTTGCGAAGCATTTTGGCGGAGCAGACAGTCATAAATACATCAATGGTGTATTAGACCGTTTAAGTTCGACACTGCGTAGCGCAGAAAAACAACAAGCAAAATAATAGGCTTGATGTTCTATGGCTGAGTTCTCAATTATTGATCAATACTTTAATCGTCAGTCACATCCTGACGTTGCACTTGGTATTGGTGATGACTCAGCCTTAATTACTCCCCCTCCAAATCAACAACTGGTGATCTGTGCAGATACACTTGTTGCTGGACGTCACTTCCCTCTTGAAACCTCGCCCCATGCGATTGGCTGGAAAAGTGTTGCCGTAAATCTGTCTGATATTGCTGCAATGGGTGCCAAACCACATAGTATTTTACTTGCGATCAGCTTGCCTCAAGTTGACCATGAGTGGCTTGAAGGATTTAGTCAGGGAATCTATGACTGTTGTAATCAATTTGGAGTTGCCTTAATTGGCGGAGATACCACTCAAGGTCCGCACCTTACCATTACCGTCACGGCCATGGGCTGGATTGAAACAGGAAAAGCTGTATTACGTTCAGGTGCTAAGGTCGGTGATTATGTTTGTGTAAGTGGGCAGATTGGTGATGCTGCTTATGGGCTTCAGCATTTAGGACATTCCTTGCAACAAAGACTGGACTATCCGACGCCACGTTGTAAGCTTGGAGAAGAGCTAAAAGGGCTCGCCTCTAGCATGATCGATGTGTCAGATGGTTTAGCTCAAGATTTAGGACATATTTTAAAAGCATCCAAGGTTGGAGCACGACTCATCCTGGAAAAATTACCTGTTGATCCTGTACTGCAACAACTAGAAGAACAACAACGTTGGCAATATGCGCTTGCAGGTGGTGATGACTATGAATTATGTTTTACAATAACACCGCAAAATTATGAAAAACTTTTGCAAAAACAACTAGACGTTAAGATTACAATGATCGGACAGATCGTTGAGCAAACAAAACTAACTTTTGAGCATTTGGGTTCAGATTACCCATTGCAAATTCATGGATACCAACACTTTGCATAAACCGCCGATTCATTTTAAAGACATGTCTTGGTTCAACCGCTGCATCGTTTTCTGTGGGGTTGGTTTTGGATCTGGTCTTGCTCCTAAAGCACCTGGTACTTTTGGCTCTGCTTTTGCCTTACTTTTTGTTCCCATCTGGTTATCTCTCGGATTTACTTTAAGTTTAATCGCTATTCTCATCATGTCAGTGGTGGGTATTTATATTTGCGGTCAAACTGCAAAAGTAATTAACGTACACGATGATGGTCGAATTGTGTGGGATGAATTTGCAGGTCAATCTATTACCTTTCTTCCTCTGCTCTATTTACAACAAATAAATTGGATTTGGGTAATTACAGGATTTATATTATTTCGAATTTTCGATGTTTGGAAACCTTGGCCTATACGCGTCATTGATCGCCAAGTACACGGTGGTTTTGGTATTATGCTTGACGATATTATTGCCGGTGTATGGGCTGCTCTTTGTACACTAATTATTATCCATTTGAGTTAAATCATTCGAGTTATTCATGTCAACTACTGTCATTATTCTTGCTGCAGGCAAAGGAACGCGAATGCGTTCTCAGCTCCCTAAAGTACTACAACCTTTAGCTGGTCGCCCGCTACTAGGACATGTTATTAAAACAGCAAAACAACTATTAGCAGAAAACATCATTACCATTTATGGACATGGTGGCGATCACGTAAAAAAGACATTCGCACAAGAAAATATTCAGTGGGTTGAACAAGCAGAACAGTTAGGGACCGGTCATGCGGTACAGATGACTTTACCGGTACTTCCTAAAGACGGCATTTCATTAATTTTATACGGTGATGTTCCTTTAGTCCGTCAAACAACACTTGAACAACTGATTGAAGCATCAAATAAAACCGGTATTGGCATGATTACTTTACATGTCGATAACCCAACAGGTTATGGCCGTATTGTCCGCCAAGACGGTAAAATCCAAGCGATTGTTGAACATAAAGACGCAACCGAAGCTCAGCGTCAAATTCAAGAAATTAACACAGGTATTTACTGTGTCAGCAATGCAAAACTGCATGAGTGGTTGCCTAAGCTTTCAAATGAAAATGCACAAGGCGAATACTATTTAACTGATATCGTTGCGATGGCTGTTGCTGATGGTCTAGAAATCGCCTCAATTCAACCAGAGCTCGCATTTGAAGTTGAAGGTGTAAATGACCGCCTGCAACTTGCAGCACTTGAGCGTGAATTTCAGAAGCAACAAGCAAAAGAACTTATGCAGCAAGGCGTAACTTTTGCTGATCCTGCACGTTTTGATTTACGTGGTACAGTAAAAGTTGGTCATGATGTTCGTATTGATGTGAATGTCATTATTGAAGGCGACTGTGAACTCGGTGACTTTGTCGAAATCGGTGCTGGCTGTATCTTAAAAAATACAACCATTGCAGCGGGCACTAAAGTCCAAGCGTACAGCGTTTTTGATGGAGCAGTTGTTGGGGAAAATACCCAAATTGGTCCATTCGCACGCTTACGTCCAGGTGCTAAATTGGCAAACGAAGTACATATCGGCAACTTTGTTGAAGTCAAAAATACAACGATCGGTCTAGGCAGTAAAGCTAACCATTTCACCTATTTAGGTGATGCCGAGATCGGTGCTGAATCAAATATTGGGGCAGGTACAATCACCTGCAATTATGATGGTGCAAATAAACACAAAACCACTATTGGCGACGCAGTTTTTATCGGTTCTAATAGCTCGCTGGTTGCGCCTGTGACTATTGGTAATGGAGCAACAGTCGGTGCGGGTTCTGTGATTACGAAAGATGTGGCTGAACAAAGTCTCTCCTTTGAGCGTGCTCAACAAATTTCTAAAGCAAATTATCAACGTCCCCAAAAGCTTAAAAAATAAGAGGATTGAAATATGTGTGGTATCGTCGGAGGCGTTGCAGAACGTTGTGTAACCGAGATTTTAATTGAAGGTTTAAAACGTCTTGAATATCGTGGTTATGATTCGGCAGGCGTTGCTTTACTCAATAACCAGCAAATTTTACGTGAACGCCGTGTTGGTAAAGTTGCCAATCTTGCAGACGCTGTTTCAGAACACCAGCTTACTGGAGCAATTGGTATTGCGCATACCCGTTGGGCAACACACGGTAAACCGACCGAAAATAATGCTCACCCGCACATGTCAGGCAAGGTAGCAGTCGTTCACAACGGTATTATCGAGAACTATCAAGAGCTTAAAGATGACCTTCAAGCTTTAGGATATGTATTTACTTCTCAAACAGATACTGAAGTGGTCGCCCATTTAGTTGCAGAAGCTCTAAAAAATACTGATAGTTTACTTGAAGCAGTAGAATCTGTAGTTCCTCAGCTTAAAGGTGCCTATGCGTTAGGTATTATTCACAGCGATTACCCAGATGAACTCATTACTGTACGTGAAGGTTCACCACTTGTAATTGGTGTGGGTATTGGCGAGAACTTTATCAGTTCAGACCAATTGGCCCTTTTACCAGTAACGAACCGTTTTATTTACTTAGAAGAAGGCGATATTGCTCGTCTTACTCGTACTTCAATTGAAGTATTTGTAAAAGGTGAACGTGTTGAACGTCCAGTTAAAGAACTTGATGCAACTGTAAGCAGCGCTTCAAAAGGTGAATATAAACACTACATGCTCAAAGAAATTTATGAGCAGCCTGAAGCAATCAAACAAACAATTTCTCAAGCACTTGATGGCAACAATTTACGTGATGATTTCTTGAAAGATGCTGATGCAGATTTCAGTAAACTTCAAAGTGTTCAAATTATTGCGTGTGGTACAAGTTATCACTCAGGAATGATCGCTAAATATTGGTTTGAGCAATTGATTGGTGTGCCTTGCCAAGTTGAGATTGCGAGTGAATTCCGTTATCGCTCACCAGTGATTGTGGAAAATACACTTTACATCTGTATTTCACAATCAGGCGAAACAGCGGATACCTTAGCTGCACTACGTGAAACTCAAAAACGTGCTAAAGCAAATAATATCGATATTCAGACTTTAACGATCTGTAACGTCGCAACTTCTTCAATGGTGCGTGAAACTGATCACCACTTATTGACGCTTGCAGGCCCAGAGATTGGGGTTGCATCAACAAAAGCGTTCACGACTCAGCTTGCTGCATTAATGTTGTTAATCTTGAAAATTGGTCAAGTGAAACAGCGTATTAGCAATGTGATGATTGAAGAGCTTGCTCGTGAATTGTGGCATAGCCCGAAAGTGATTCTTGATACACTTAAGAATGATCCAGAAATTTTACGTTTATCAGAATTGTTCGTTGAAAAACAACACTGTTTATTCTTAGGCCGTGGCACACACTATCCAATCGCTTTGGAAGGTGCATTAAAGCTTAAAGAAATTTCATATATTCACGCAGAAGGTTATGCGGCTGGTGAGTTAAAACATGGCCCATTGGCACTTGTAGATAATGAAATGCCAATCGTGATTCTTGCACCAAATGACGAAATGCTTGATAAGCTTAAGTCAAATATGGAAGAAGTTCAGGCGCGTGGCGGTGAATTATTCGTTTTCGCTGATGAAAATAGTGGTGTAGTTGAAAAAGACCGTCAACATGTCGTTCATATTCCAGCAGTAAACGAATGGCTTGCACCAATCATTTATAGCGTACCAGTTCAGTTATTGTCTTATCACGTTGCTGTATTACGTGGTACAGACGTTGACCAGCCACGTAACTTGGCGAAGTCAGTAACTGTAGAGTAATTCAAAAAAGATCATTATTAAGGCATCACCTGCTTTAATAATTGATTGATTAAGCCCGATATGCATTAATTGCCTATTGGGCTTTTTATAGCTCTACAGCTTTTACAGACAATTTCTCAGATAACAAAGAAAAAGTAACATCCGCAACTTCCAACGGGTCTGAACTGGTCCAAATAATATGCTTCCCCTCATTTGGACTTTCAGAACTTAAATGATATTGATTGAGCTGACGAATTAATTGTGCCGTTACAGCTTCCGAAGGCTCAATAATTTGAATATCACGGCCTACAATTTCCTGAATCGTATCTGAAACAAATGGATAGTGTGTGCATCCTAAAATAATCGTATCGACTTTTTGCTCGACCAACGGCGCCAAAATATTTTTTAAATAATCTTTAACTTCCGCGGTATGTGCTTTGCCCGTTTCAATTTTTTCGGCTAAGCCAATACACGGCACTAAAGACACTTTAATATCTTGCGCATACGTTTCAATTAAACTCTTTAAGTTTTTGCCCTTCACCGTGGTAGCAGTTGCCAAAACCGCAATATGCTTGCTCACAGTCATTGCCACCGCGGGTTTTACCGCTGGTTCAATCGCAATAAGTGGCACATTAATTTGCGCTCTAATCGTTTCAACCGCAACAGCCGTCATGGTATTACAAGCAATCACGATCGCTTTGCATTTGCCCTGAGCAACTAGGTTTGAAATTAAATGCGTGGTCCTTGAAACAATCCAGTCGCTTTCTCTGTCTCCATAAGGGACATATTTCGAGTCGGCGAAATAGATAATATCTTCATTCGGTAGCGCCTCCCGAATATGCTTAAAGAGAGACAACCCACCTAAACCAGAATCAATCATTCCAATCGGGTTGTTATTGTTATTCATTGTTTGTCCTGTATTTCATATATTTAGAAAAATTCTTTCATGGTTGCCAAGTCATTGAGCACGACTTTGGGCTGAATGGTTTTTAATTTTTCAGCCGATGTATAACCCCAACCTACCGCAGCAAAATCAATGCCTGCTTTATGTGCAGCTTCGCCATCAGTCGTTTGGTCTCCGACATAAATGGCCTGCTCTTTATTTAAATTCAAAATATTGAGAACACGCTTAATTCGTTTAGCTTTGCCAAATATAGACGAGCCACCATCAATATGGCTAAAAAGTTCACATAGTTCTTTACCCAGTACATTTTGACAGTTTTCTTTAGAGTTTGAAGTAATAATTGCGAGCGTATAACCCCGCTTATGCAGTTCAATTAAGTGGTCCCGCATACCCTCAAACAACTGAATTTCTTCATCTCTTTCTTTCATTAACCGAATAAAGTCTTTCGCAATCCAAGGCAGTTTCCACCGAGAAACGTTCATCTCTTTCATAATTTCTCTAGGCGTAAGTTGTTTGTAGTACTCGACTTCGTGAAGGCTTACCGATTTAAACTTATACTTTGCGGAAAGTTGATTTAAAACGCTTAGAAAAAAATGAAAGGAATCGGCTAAGGTGCCATCTAAATCAAAAATAATAGCCTGATATTCTTTTAGGTTTTTTTCCATTTCTAGTTTCGAAAATATATTTTTTATTATTATATTCTGTTTTCTATCGGTTTTTAAATCAGGCCCAACAAGGACCTGACCAAATTTCGATTTTTGTTTTAAGCTGCCGCTTTTTGTTCCTTTATCCAATTTTTAATACGGGCATCGAGTATATTTAAAGGCAATGTTCCTGCATTTAAAACCATGTCATGGAACGCTTTGATATCAAAACGGTCTCCAAGCTCATGTTTCGCGAGCTCCCGTAGCTCTAAAATTTTTAGTTGGCCCATCTTATATGCCAATGCTTGGGCAGGAATAGCGATATAGCGATCCGTCTCTGCCTGAATATCAGGTTCATCTAAAGCTGAGTGTTCTCTCATGAAATCAATCATTTGCTGACGCGTCCACTTTTTATAATGCACGCCAGTGTCCACCACTAAGCGACAAGCACGGAACAACTCACTCGATAGTCTTCCATAGTCTGAAAGCGGGTCTTTATAGAAACCAACATCTTTACCCAGTTGCTCGGCATAAAGTGCCCATCCTTCAATGTAGGCGGTGTGGTTGGGTTGCTTTCGGAACATCGGCAAATTTGGCAAGTTTTGGGCAATATCAATCTGCATATGGTGGCCGGGAATTGCCTCATGGTAAGCGGTTGCTTCCATGGATATTTTGGAACGTTCAGAGAAGTCGCCAGTATTTACATATACTTGTCCCGGCCGTGAACCATCAGGTGTTCCTTGGTGATACTCCGCACCTGCCGCTTCTTTTTCTCGATATTGCTCTACAGGTAAAACTTCGACTTTATTTTTGGGTAATAAACCAAACAGCTTTGGCAACTCTGGTTGCATTTGGGCAATATATCCGCGATAAATCTCTAAAATTTCTTCACGAGATTTTGGGAAAACCGCGGGATTTGTTTTTAGAGATTGTTGGAAACTTTTTAAGTCATTGAAACCTTGTGCTTTGGCAATTTTCAGCATTTCCGCTTCTATACGAGCAACTTCTTTTAATCCGAGCTGATGAATGTTTTCAGGGCTTTCCGAGGTTGTCGTATTATTTTCTACATAAAAACGATAGAGCTCGTCACCGTTTGGCAAACTCCATATACCCTCGTGTTGTCGTCCATAGGGTAAGTAATCTTTCTGAATAAACGTCCCGAGTTTTTGATAGGCAGGCCGAACATTCTGATCTATGGCTTGTAGCACTTCACGGCTTAAACGCTCTTGTTCTGCTTTCGAAATATTTTTTGGAAATTGCTTTAATGGAGAGGCAAAAACACTGTCCTTCCCTGCGGGCGTCGCAATGCTAGTAATCTGCTTTGCCACCTTTTCAATTAAATATTTGGGTGGCATCAAGCCATCTTTTTGTCCTTGTTTCGCTAACTGAATACCTTGCTCAAGAATAAGAGGAATTTGTTTTAAACGAGAAATATAGTCTTGATATTGTTTAGCATTATCAAATGGAATCGAACTAATAAATCCCGGAAATTGTAAATGTAGTCCCCACATTTGATTGAAAGGCATCTCATACAATTTCAAATCATAATATTTAAGTGACTCTTTCAACTGATAAATCATTAAATCTTTATTTAATTGATCAGTTGCTGAAAACCCTGTGCTATCAATTGCTTCAAAACGTTTTAAAAAATTTTGCGTAGTTTTTTTATCTTTCTCAATCTGAGTTTTTGAAATCTCGGTCCATCGATCGTTATAGCGTAAGTCTCCTAAAACGGTTGCAGTTTCAGGACTATTTTTCAAAGTATATTCCCACTGTTCCTGTAAAAGTTGGTTTAAAACTTTCACCCGAACAGAGACATCACTCTTTTGTTTAGATTGTGATTTTTCGATGGTATTTGTATTTATTTCGGGGGTTGCAGCATTAGAAGAATGAGACATCCAAAATAAAACACTGATACAAGCAAAATGTAAGGTTCTGTTTTTCATTTAATTATCCAAACATATTTAACGAAGTTTAAAATAAAGACAAAACAAATTACGTGCCAAGCAGCATATAAAATAGTGTAAAAATCGAGTATTTTTTAACTCAATGATTTTATAAATTAATTTTCTTTTTAATTAAATTAATTATAGTTGCTATCTATATTCCGTATCTGACTTTAATTTACCAGAAAGTCAAAAAAAGCGCACATGAGCGATCTCAGTGCACTTTTTCATTTCTACATTAAAAATTGTTTCTCAAGAAAACAAATATTGATAAACAATATAGGCAGCCAACTTTGCAGTTCTATTGTCTAAATCAAATTTTGGATTGCACTCAGCAATATCTAAAAGTTTGATTTTTCCAGTCTCTTGAATATGCTTAAAAATCGCTTCAAAAGTCGCTAAATCAATTCCTTTTACAGCAGGTGCACTGACTCCTGGTGCAACCGCAGCCGCGAATACATCTAGATCAATCGTAACGTACAAACAGTCTATTTTTTCAACAAAAGCGTCAACCGCTACGAGCACGTTGTTTAGGTTAAAAATATTAACCTCATGATCTCTTAAATATGAACAATTTAAAGCATCGGCAGTATCAAACAAAATTTTAGTATTGGCATGGTTGGCAACCCCAATACATAAATAATTAAATTGTTTTTGATACTGTTCTGAAAGACGAGCTGCCTGTAAAAAAGGTGTTCCAGAGGTGGCATGCTCTGCTTCACGCAAATCAAAATGGGCATCGAAATTAATAATGCCGATTTTTTTATCTGGCGCGTGGGCTTGTACATATTGGAACAGACCGCTAAAGCTGCCAAATGCAACTTCATGTCCACCGCCCAATACAACAGGTTTTAAGCCATGTTCTAGGCTATTGGCGACTTGTTCAGCTAATTCGCTTTGTGCTTGCTCTAAATTGCCATATTCACAGGTCACCGTCCCTAAATCGACAATACTGACTGGGCGATGAATCGGTAAATTAGCAAGTTGCGTACGGATTGCATCTGGTGCATCGGCAGCACCAACTCGGCCTTTATTACGTTTCACGCCTTCATCAGAGCTAAAACCAATCAGGGCAAATTCAGCATGTTGGGTGGTGTTCACTATATGGTGAATACGTTGATGTGCCTCACCCTCGCCATCATGTCGACCTTGCCATTTAAATGTGTGATTCATGTGACACCGTTTAAAAAATAACTTCTTGTCCATGCTGAACGACTCGCTTAGGCAAATCTCCGCCCAGCCAGTAAACAATTTCAGATGGATGCTCAATATCCCAAGCGACAAAGTCAGCGACTTTACCCTGCTCCAAACTACCGTGTGTTTGCTCTAAACCGAGCGCTTGTGCAGCATGAATAGTGACACCTGCTAATGCTTGCTCAGGCGTTAAACGGAATAATGTACTGCCCATATTCAGCATTAAACGTAAAGAAAGTGCTGGAGATGTACCCGGATTTAAATCACTCGACAGCGCAATACGCACGCCATGCTTAATAAGACTTTCAATCGGTGGGTATTGTGTTTCACGCAATAAATAAAAGGCACCCGGTAGTAACACAGCAACCGTACCCGACTCTGCCATGGCTTTGACATCATCTTCGGTCATGTACTCTAAATGGTCAGCCGACAAAGCATGATAACGTGCTGCTAAGCTTGAGC
>NZ_POYH01000068.1:10097-43936 GCF_002899995.1 Acinetobacter sp. AKBS16
GATGAAAGCTGTTCGGCATGAAGTTTAACGGGTAGCCCCAATGATTGTGCCGTTTTAAAAACACGTTCAACCTGAGCAGGTGAAAATGCTAAATGCTCGCAGAAAGCATCAACAGCATCGACTAAACCTTCAGCATGCAGTTTAGGCAGCATTTCTGTACAGATATGCTCGATATAAGCGTCGCTTTGGTCTTTGTACTCTGGCGGTAAAGCATGTGCAGCTAAACACGTACTTTTTACCGTCATCGGCAAAGCTTCACCAATTTGACGGATCACACGCAGCATCTTGCGCTCGTTTTCGTAGTTGAGTCCGTAGCCAGACTTAATTTCAATGGTGGTTACACCGTCTTGTTGCATGCAGCGAATACGCTTAAGGGCTGATTTCAGTAATTGTTCTTCACTGGCTTCACGCGTTGCACGTACTGTACTGGCAATGCCACCACCGCTTGCTGCAATTTCAGCATAGCTCACACCTTGCAAGCGTTTTTCAAACTCAACACTACGGTTGCCACCAAATACGCTATGCGTATGACAGTCGATGAACCCCGGGGTTACCCAAGCGCCATTTAAGTCAACTGTTTCGGAATAAGTGTCGGCAGGAAGTTGTTGTTGTTTTCCAATCCAGTGGATGAGATGCCCTTCTGTGACAATTGCAGCATCTTCAATGTAGGAATATTGCCCATTTTGCATGGTGGCAATATGGCAGTTTTGCCAAAGTTTTTTCATTAGCCTATCCTCGAAACTGCCCAACAGTAAAACTATTGGGCAGCTGATTTGTTAGCTTTCCATTTCTATGTTTTGCTGGACAGGCTCACTTTCCTTTCCCAAGCTTTGCTCTGGTTTTACCCAAATACGATAAGCAATAGTTAAGAGAGCAAGCCAAGTGATTCCCACATAAATTGCAGGACGCGAGTCTGGGAAGTAGCCCATCATCACTAAAATGAACACCATAAAACCGATTGCAAAAGCAGGGGCATATGGCCAGCCAAATACAGGGAAATCAAGTGCCTTAATTTCAGCAGTAGATAATTTACGGCGCATCGCGACTTGCGAAAGCAAGATCATGAGCCATACCCAAACAGTTGCAAACGTTGCAATTGATGCAATGATGACAAACACATTTTCAGGAATCAGGTAGTTCAGCACCACACCAATTAACAGCACGCCAGCCATAACCACAACAGTCATCCAAGGCACGCCATTACGCGATAATTTTTGGAAAATTCGAGGTGCTTGACCACGATTTGCCATACCGTACAACATACGGCCTGCACCAAACACATCACTGTTAATTGCCGAAATTGCAGCAGTTACCACTACAATATTTAAAATATTTGCAGCAGATTTAATGCCTAAGTTTTCAAAAATTTGTACAAACGGGCTGCCTTGGCTACCAATCTGGTTCCATGGGAAAATCGACATGAGTACAAATATAGTCAGTACATAGAAAAGTAAAATACGTACCGGAACAGCATTAATTGCTTTCGGTAAAGTAGTTTTCGGGTCTTGTGATTCACCTGCTGTAATACCAATAATTTCGATACCACCGAAAGCAAATACCACTACAGATAAACATGCAACCAAGCCTGCAATGCCATGTGGCATAAAGCCTTCATAGATCCATAAGTTTTGAATCCCCGGCACTACACTGCTATGGTCAACATGGAAGCCATAGAACATCAAACCTAAGCCACCTAAAATCATGGCAACAATGGCACTCACCTTGACAATTGAGAGCCAAAATTCGAGTTCACCAAAGACTTTCACATGAATGAGGTTAATTGCGCCCAAGAACATGATGAGAGACAAAATCCAGATCCACCGTGGGACATCGGGATACCAGAACCCCATATAAATACCAAACGCAGTGACATCGGCAATTGCAACAATCACCATCTCAAAAACATAAGTCCAGCCTGTCGTAAAGCCGGCCAAAGGACCAATGTATTGAGAAGCATAGTGGCTAAATGAGCCAGAGACAGGGTTATGGACTGCCATTTCACCCAGTGCGCGCATCACAATATAAATTGCAATCCCTGCAACGATGTACGCAAGTAATACTGAAGGCCCTGCCATTTTAATAGCAGTTGCCGAACCATAGAAAAGCCCAGTTCCAATTGCTGAGCCCAATGCCAAGAAACGAATGTGGCGGGTGTTTAAGCCCCGCTGTAGTGTGGAGTTTTGTGACATTATAATCTCCAATCCTTGAGGAAATTTAGTTGGATTCGGCCACTCCATGTGACCGTTTTATCAATCACACTTCAGATAAACTAGGGAGTAGTTTTGGAATGAGTAACTCGTTTAGGCAACCACTCGCAAGCAATTCACTAGCCTGTTCGATATCAGGAGCAAAGAAACGGTCTTCACTGTAGTAAGGAACTTGGTCGCGCAAGATTTTACGAGCTTGTTCAAGTTTAGGCGAGCTTTTTAAACCTTCACGGAAGTCTAGACCCTGACAAGCGCCTAACCATTCAACAGCTAAAATGCCGCGAACGTTATCAGCCATATACCAAAGACGTTTACCAGCATTTGGAGCCATCGATACATGGTCTTCTTGGTTGGCTGAAGTCGGTAGGCTATCCACACTTGCAGGATGTGCAAGCGCCTTGTTGTCACTTGCAAGAGCAGCAGCTGTCACTTGAGCAATCATAAAGCCCGAGTTAACACCACCATTTGCTACCAAGAACGGTGGAAGCTGTGACATATGACGGTCCATCATCATCGAAATACGACGTTCAGATAGTGAACCAATTTCTGCAATTGCCAATGCTAAATTGTCGGCCGCCATTGCAACAGGTTCTGCATGGAAGTTACCACCAGAAATCACGTCACCTTGTTCAGCAAACACAAGCGGGTTATCAGATACAGCATTTGCTTCAATTTCTAATACTTCAGCAGCCTGACGGATTTGAGTTAAACATGCACCCATCACCTGTGGTTGGCAACGTAAAGAATATGGGTCTTGAACTTTGCCACATTCTTCATGTGAACGAGAAATTTCACTCGAATCAGTCAATAAATCGCGATAAGCCGCAGCTACATCAATTTGACCACGTTGGCCGCGTACTTCGTGAATACGCGCATCGAAAGGTGCACGTGAACCAAGCATTGCTTCAACACTTAAGCCACCACAAACTGTCGCGGCAGCAAATAAATCTTCTGCTTCAAATAAGCCGCGTAAAGCGTAAGCTGTCGAAACCTGCGTACCATTTAAAAGTGCCAAACCTTCTTTAGCTGCTAAAGAAATTGGTTCCAAACCTGCAATTTTTAAAGCTTCAACTGCTGGTAACCATTCACCTTTATAACGTGCCTTACTTTCACCAAGTAAAACCAAAGACATGTGTGCAAGGGGTGCCAAGTCACCAGAAGCCCCTACTGAACCTTTAAGTGGAATGTGTGGGTAAACTTCAGCATTAATTAAGGCCAACAAAGCATCAATGACTTTACGACGAATACCAGAGAAACCACGTGCCAAGCTATTTGCTTTCAATAGAATAATTAAACGGACCATTGCATCATCAAGTGCTTCACCTACACCTGCCGCATGCGAAAGAACTAATGAACGCTGTAATTTTTCTAAATCTTCAGGCGCAATTTTAGTTGAAGCAAGTAAGCCAAAACCTGTATTAATACCGTAAGCTGTACGTCCTTCATTTACAATTTGCTCTACACAAGCCACGCTTGCATTAATTGCAGATGAAGCACTTTCATCTAATTTAACTTTAATTGGGTTGAGGTAAGCTTGACGTAAATCGGCTAAGGTCAGTTTTCCCGGTTGGATCAGTAATTCCATGTTGGCTTCCTAATTTTTTGCACTATATTCTGCTGAGACGGTGCTTTTCACAATTGCAAAAAGCACCGCCAGTTCTTCCATGTATTTTTATTGCGTGATCATTGGCAAGTGTAGGCCTTGCTCTTTGGCACAGTTAATCGCAATTTCATAACCTGCATCGGCATGACGCATAACACCTGTTGCAGGGTCATTGGTCAGTACGCGAGCAATACGTGCAGTAGCTTCATCTGTACCGTCACACACAATCACAACGCCTGAGTGTTGAGAGAAGCCCATACCTACACCACCACCATGATGTAGAGACACCCAAGTTGCGCCGCCTGCTGTATTTAACAATGCATTTAATAAAGGCCAGTCTGATACTGCATCTGATCCGTCTTGCATTGCTTCAGTTTCACGGTTAGGACTTGCAACCGAACCTGAGTCTAAGTGGTCACGACCAATCACGATCGGTGCAGACAATTCACCGCTACGAACCATTTCGTTAAATGCCAAACCAAGTTTTGCACGTAAGCCCAAACCTACCCAGCAAATACGCGCTGGTAAGCCTTGGAAGCTAATACGTTCACGAGCCATGTCTAACCAATGATGTAAATGCTCATCATCAGGAATTAACTCTTTAACTTTGGCATCTGTTTTATAAATATCTTCCGGATCACCAGAAAGCGCTGCCCAACGGAATGGACCAATACCACGGCAGAACAATGGACGGATGTATGCAGGTACGAAGCCTGGGAAATCAAAAGCGTTTGCTACGCCTTCTTCTTTCGCCATTTGACGGATGTTATTGCCATAGTCAAATGTTGGAACACCCATTTTTTGGAAATCAAGCATGGCTTGTACGTGTTTTGCCATCGACTGTTTTGCAGCTTTTACAACAGCTTCCGGTTCTTTTTTCGCGCGTTCACGGTATTCATCCCAAGTCCAGCCTACTGGTAAGTAGCCATTAAGTGGATCATGTGCACTTGTTTGGTCAGTTACCATGTCTGGACGTACACCACGGCGTACAAGCTCAGGTAAAATTTCAGCAGCATTACCATGAAGTGCGATTGAAATTGCTTTACCTTCTTTTGTATAACGATCAATACGCGCTAAAGCGTCGTCTAAATCAGTTGCTTGTTCATCTACATAACGGGTACGTAAACGGAAATCGATACTTGCTTGTTGGCATTCGATGTTTAAAGAACACGCACCTGCAAGTGTTGCAGCTAAAGGCTGAGCACCACCCATACCGCCTAAACCAGCAGTAAGAACCCAACGGCCTTTTAAGTCACCGTTGTAGTGTTGGCGACCTGCTTCAACGAAAGTTTCATAAGTACCTTGTACAATACCTTGGCTACCAATGTAGATCCACGAACCCGCTGTCATTTGACCGTACATTGCCAAAGCTTTAGCGTCTAATTCGTTAAAGTGTTCCCAGTTTGCCCAGTGCGGTACAAGGTTTGAGTTTGCAATTAAAACGCGTGGCGCATCTTTATGAGTTTTAAATACACCTACTGGTTTGCCTGATTGAACTAATAAAGTTTCGTCAGTTTCAAGATTTTTTAGCGTATCTACAATTTTGTCGAAACATTCCCAGTTTCGTGCTGCACGGCCAATACCACCGTATACCACCAACTCTTTCGGGTTTTCTGCAACGTCCGGATCAAGGTTATTCATCAACATACGCAATGGGGCTTCAGTTAACCAACTCTTAGCCGTTAATTCAGTGCCGCGTGGTGCACGAATTTCTACATCACGAAATTTTGTTGTCGTTGTTGTCACAGTCGGACTCCTTCCTTTGAGCTTACATCAGCAGAACATCACTTGTTTCTGCATTTGTATAGTAATGTATTAACTTGTATATACATCTATATACTACACAAATATTTTTCGGCGTGAAGAGGCTTGCTCGTATTTTTTTAAAAAAATTGAATAAGATCATGAATTAAAATAATTTATTTTTATATCTGACATAAAAAAAGCACATATCTTCTAACAAGACATGTGCTTTTTAATCAGTAAACTATATCTTTTTAACGTTGAATTAACTCAATGATATAGCAACTTTTGTGCTGTTTTTTTGGAAAATTGATTGATGTGACACTAGCATTTTTCTCAATTTTTAGCGTCTCATGAGCAGCAAGCTGAACGGAATGCTCATCAACGTTCACTTCCGTTTCACCACCCTGATTAAAAATAAAAATCAGGTCTGCCGAGCTTATAAATGCCTGCTCCGCTGCCTCATTCAACCACTGAAAACGGGCATGAAACTTTGCAGGATCATAAATTAAATTTAAATCCCGAATTGCACCGTCTACCAGTTCACTTTGGACCTGACTTTCACCATGAAAAGCAAAAATATCGCCCTGTTTCAGCTTTTTGGCAGGAAGGTCATCGACATGCAGTACCATGCCCTGCCCATCAAGTACGCTAATAATGCGTTGTTTATTGGGAAATAACGAAAATGGCCCAGAAGTTGTTACATCTGCCATCGAAATGCGCCACTCAAAGTCGGCTTCACCTTGGCTTCGAGCAATTTCTAAAGTAAAGCCGGCACCATTTTTCCAAAGCATTTTTGTATATTGATCGGCCCTGATCAATTCAATCATGGATTAAATTTCCCTTCGAGATAATAGCGACTGCCCGGATAAATCAATCGTGCACTTGAAATGAGTTGTTTGTTTGACCATGTGCGACGCCGGATGAGTAGACACGGTTCAGCTTTAGTAATCTTTAACCACTTACACTCTTGAGGTGATGCTAAAACGGCCTCAACAATGTGTTCACCTTCTGTCACGGGTGCTTTTGCCATGAGGTAAGCATTTGGGGTAATGGTTTTAAAATCTTGTTCTAAATAATCTGGAATCAGTGCTGCATCAACTAAACGATCTTCGACCTGAACAGGTACATCATTTTCATAATGCACAATAATCGAGTGAAATAATTTTTGCCCTTCGCGAGTCTGCATTAACACGCTTTGCTCTGCATTTGCATAAATTTGTTCTAAGACTAAAACTTCAGCATGGTGCTTATGGTTTCGTGCAATAATCTCATCGGCAATATTGTTAATTTGGAAAAGTGCAGTTCGGCCTTGCCCTTCAGCAACGAAAGAACCAACACCCTGAATTCGAACAAGTAAGCCTTCTGTTGTTAACTCGCGTAGCGCACGGTTTACCGTCATACGGCTACAGCCGAGTTGATTAACGAGTTCACTTTCCGAAGGAATTTTTTTATTTACAGCCCAAGAGCCTTCATAAATCTTTTGTGAAATCAGCTGTTTTACGCGCTGATATAAAGGAACTGGACTATCAGCTTCAATCGAAAGCTCAGTATGTTCTTGTTTTGATGTTCTGGGCATAACAAATACTCAAAAAGGCAGCAGGCAAAAAGGTATTTTAGTTGACATGCTATGTATATACAACCACATACAACATGTTAATTTATGAATTAAATATATTTTAAAAAGTTTAAAAAATAAACATAGCTCGACAAGAGCTAATTTAAAGTTTTATGTAGAGAAATTCAAATATATAAAGGCTTTATCAACATTTATTTAATAGTTATTTTTGCTAAGCCAGTGCCCTATCCCAGAAAACAAAAATATCATTTTTTCTGGTTTACGAAATGATGCTTAAAATTTTTATTTAAAATAACTGATCGATAGTATTCTTCTGCCACACAGTATATTAATAAAACTGGAAGCACATCGAATGCGTAATTATAAAATAGATATTCTTCGAGGAATTTCTATCCTTTTGGTTCTTTTACATCATTTTAATATTCCCTATAAACTTAAAGATACATGGTTAGGTTTTGATTTTTTAGGTGAAGCATTTAGCACAGTCATCGCAAGAAATGGAAATTATGGCGTCACCATGTTTTTTGTGATTTCGGGTTTTTTAATTACCCATCACACTTTAAAACGAGACAAACAATTTTCTGCAATTAACCTCAAGCATTTTTATATCCGACGAGCAGCACGTATTTTACCGTGTCTGGTATTACTCATTTTAGGTGTAAGCATACTTGGTTCATTTGACTTAAAACCCTTTATGAACCAAGCACCGAATGGCATTGAGGTCTCTTATCCTTTAACCATATTTGCAGCCTTAACCTTCTGGATGAATATCCTGATTATTAAATTTGGTTGGGTAAACTACGCTTTGGGCGTGTTGTGGTCGCTCTCTGTAGAAGAAGTTTTTTACTTTGTTTTTCCATTATTGTGTCTACTCACCCGTAGTAATAAGGTCTTTATTACTGTACTTGTTGGGGTAATTTTATATGCGCCTTATTTTAGGTCTCTCCATTTTGGAGAAGAAAGCGGCGCTTATTTATATCATTATTTTTCAAGTTTTGATGGTATAGCGGTGGGCTGTTTAACGGCGATTTTTTCTCATAAATATCAGCCAAATTGGACCTATAAAAAACCTCTTTCATGGTTGATTATTTTGAGTATGACCGCTCTATATTTATATGCGCCCATTAAAGAAGTCAGTACATGGGGTATTAGCTTATTTGCTCTTGCCACAGGTTTACTCATTCTGTGTTTCCAACATCCTTCCGAAACACAAGCACATAGTCTATTTACCAAAGTAATGGTCTGGTTGGGGCAAAGGAGTTATGAAACTTATTTGTTTCATCTGGTTGTGCTGGGCCTTATGAAGGTTGCTTTTATTCCCGCCCAAACCGACTCTAGCATTAAAATTATGCTTTTAATTGGCTATTTGGTTCTGACTTTTATCATTAGCGCAGCAATTGAAAAATATTATTCCACCCCGCTTAACAGCTACATTCGAAAAGTTTTTATTAAAGATAAATCTTAAAAAAATAAGCCCCTTGAAAATAGGGGGCTTTTTTATTAAGCGATCAACATCGTTTCATCATCTTGCTTAAAAGGATTAGACCAGCTCTGCCAAACTTGCGGACCTAAAGCCATTTCCTCATCGCTTAACAAGCAGCTATCCAAGCGTTGTATTAAAGCTTGCTCATCCATTTGCATACCAATTAAAACCAGCTCCTGACGCGCATCACCTGTGCGGTCATCCCAATTTTTCTTAATTTGTTCAATGCTGGCTAGGTCACTCGGCCAGTCTTCTTCCGCAACGGCTGCCCACCAATAACCAGCTAAACCGTGTCGAGCCATTGCTCCCGCTTGTGACCATGAATAAGCCAATGTCGGTTCGGCAGCCAACCAGAAAAAGCCTTTGGAACGCACGACTCCCGGCCATTCAGCCTGTACCAAATCATAAAAACGTTCTGGATGGAAAGGTCGGCGGGCACGATAAACAAAGCTACTAATGCCATACTCTTCAGTTTCAGGTGTATGCTCGCCGCGTAACTCTTTTAACCAACCCGGTGCTTGCGCGGCTTCATCAAAATCAAATAACTGTGTATTTAAAATTTTATCTAAAGCGACCTTTCCAAATTGAGCAATTTCAATTCGGGCACGCGGGTTTAACGTTTTTAAAATGGCGATAAGCTGATCTTGCTGAGCCTGATCAATCAAATCAATTTTATTCAGTACAATCACATCACAAAACTCAATCTGATCGATAAGAAGGTCAACCACAGTTCTCTCATCTTGCTCACCTAATGATTCGCCGCGTTGTTGTAGGGAGTCAACTGAACTGTAGTCTTTAAGAAAGTTAAAAGCATCGACTACCGTAACCATAGTGTCGAGTCGAGCAAACTCATTGAGTGAGTTTCCATCTTCATCTTCAAAAGTAAAAGTTTCTGCCACAGGTAAAGGTTCTGAAATGCCTGTTGACTCAATCACCAATTGGTCAAAGCGTCCTTCATCGGCTAAACGTCTCACTTCAATCAATAAGTCTTCTCGTAACGTACAGCAGATACAGCCATTACTCATTTCAACCAGTTTTTCATCTGTTCTTGAAAGCTCTGCCCCACCTTCGCGTACTAATGCCGCATCAATATTCACCTCAGACATATCATTAACAATCACGGCAATACGGCGGCCTTCGCGATTATTTAAAATATGGTTGAGTAATGTGGTCTTTCCTGCACCCAAAAAGCCCGATAAAACAGTGACGGGAAGCTTGGCAAATGAGTTGGCAATTGCAGTGTGCATGGCTTGATCTCTTTGAATAATATTTAAACTGATCATGGCTGGCCATTTAAATATGGCCAGATCACAGGCGTAATCTATTTCTAAACCACAATAATGTTATGTTATAACATAACTATTGATCAAGTTTTTATTCCAGTTTTATCTAAGCCAAATCACTTAGTCTTTGAAAAAGTTGCTTTTATAGTCCCTGACAAATTGAGGTTCTATAGTGATGGTCTGGCCCCCATGCTCTAAAACCTTGACTATCAATATGGATTTGTCCTGAAGCATAAACACCCAGTCCCATATTAAACGCTTGGCCTTTAGTCGCCCAGAACTGACAAAGCTTGGTTTTAGTTTGTTGAATATTGAACTGGTCTAAGTCGCTAGGCTGTTCTGGCCCAATTCTAAAATCAAGTGCTGCATTAAAGACATGTCGGGAAGCATCAGCACCACCTGCACAACGGTTTAAAGCTAAAGCTCGATAGACCGAAGTCACTTCAAAATCGTTAATTACGCCATCATCAACCAACGCTTTTAATATATTGAGCGTCGGAACAATATTGGACCAAATCTCGCGTGGTGGAACTGCGTAAGGCTCAACTCCACATTTTTGCCAGTCTCTGGCTGAACGTAATAACTCGTGGTCTGGAACTAAATCGGCAAGTCCTTTTTGCTTAAGAAATTGCTTATAAGCTTGTACAGACTGTCTGTGATCTGCAGTTGCAATCCAAACGATATAATCTTCAGGCTGTTGTTTGATTTTAACCACAGTTTTAGATGGTTGAGGCAAAGAGGGAGAGCGATGAGTAATCGTCGGCTGGGGTGTTTGAGTACTACAAGCCACCAGAGATAATACGAGTAAACCTAAATAACGCTTCATAAATATATTCTATCTTCCCTAAACATCTGGAAGCCTTTAATCACTTAATTTCAGAAATGTTATAATATAACAATTATTAAATCCTTTAATTTCTGTTGTAAATTTTAAAAAATAAAAAAGGACGTATTTATACGTCCTTTTTAGCTTCTATCTAAGACCTAATTACATATCGGCTTCTAAAGCATGTACAGGCTGCTCAGCTTTTATTTTACGGCGCTTAAATTGATAAGCCACCATCAAACACAAAATCCATCCTGGAATCATCATAACTGCCACACGCATGTCTGGCGTTAAAGACATCACAACTAAAATTCCAAGCATGAATGCCATGCAAAGATAGTTGCTAAATGGATACATGAAGCTAGGGAATTTAGTCGTTTGACCTTGACGTTGCATGAATTTACGGAATTTTAAATGTGTCCATGAAATCACTACCCAGTTAATCACAATCGCTGCTACGACAAGCATCATGAGTAAACCAAATGCTTTTTCAGGGAAAATATAATTAAGTAAAACACACAATACCGTTACAAATGCAGAGACTAGAACCGCATTGGTTGGAATACCGCGTTTATTAATACGGGCAAGAGCTTTCGGGGCATTACCTTGTTGGGCAAGACCTAAAAGCATACGGCTGCTGCAATAGCTGGTTCCGTTATAGACGGAAACCGCAGCTGTCAAAATAACGAAATTTAATAATGTCGCAACACCTTGGCTATCTAAAGAGGCAAAGACCATCACAAAAGGACTGCCACCTTCTGCCATTTGATTCCACGGAAATAAAGAGAATAAAACAAAAAGTGTCGCAATATAGAAAATCAAAATACGATAGATAATCTGGTTTACAGCTTTAGGTAAAGTTTTGTCTGGATCACGCGCTTCAGCAGCAGTAATACCAAAAAGCTCAATACCGCCAAAAGCAAAAATAATCACTGCCATTGCCATAACCAAGCCTTCAATACCAAATGGGAAGAAACCACCCAATGCCCAAAGGTTAGAAATACTGGCCTGAGGCCCTGCTGTGCCAGTTGCAAGTAAATATGAACCGAAACCGATCATGGCTAAAATTGCTAAGATTTTGACAATAGAAAACCAAAATTCCATTTCGCCAAAAAACTTAACATGCAGTAAATTGATACCATTAATGAGAATAAAGAACGTTAGAGCAGATGCCCACGTTGGGATTTGCGGCCACCAATATTGAATATAAAGACCAATTGCACTTAACTCTGCCATACACACAAGTACATTGAGTACCCAGTAATTCCATCCTGACATGAAGCCTGCAAAAGGTCCCCAATATTTGTAAGCGAAGTGGCTAAAAGACCCACTTACAGGTTCTTCTACGACCATTTCACCGAGCTGGCGCATCATTAAAAAAGCAATAAATCCTGCAATCGCATAACCCAAGATTACCGATGGACCTGCCAATTTAATCGATTGTGATATACCAAGAAACAGCCCTGTACCAATCGCTCCACCCAACGCAATCAGCTGGATGTGACGATTACTCAAACCATGTTTCAGGTTTCCTTGCTCTTGTGTTGACATATGATTATTCTCATCCTTGTCACGTAATTTTTTTCCAATAAATTACGTATATCATAAATTGATCGGATTTTCATAGAGATTGATGAAAAAATAATTGCGTTACTTTTCTCACAACCGCGCATGAAAGCAGAAAATGCAAGAAATAACAATTATTATGCAATGTGTAATTAAATTATGTATTGCGTAATTTGATGAATTCAGTATTATAAGAACCATGAAGTAATTGGTTGTTCTCGGTCTCTATCAAGCTCATAAGTAAAAAGATGATCTAAATAACGGTTAAAACTTATTGAGTAGCTCAGTCCCTAGACCGAACTTTTATTTGTATAAGACGCGAGATGAAGACAAGGAAGCGAAAATGGAACAAAAACTAAACTCTTTTATTGAAGTTTCACCTCAATCTGATTTCACTATTCATAATTTGCCTTATGGTATTTTTAGTAGAACAGCCGAAGGCGAGCGTCAGGTCGGTGTAGCTATCGGTGATTGGGTCATTGATCTCGCTGCTCTTGAAAAGCATGGTCTTTTAAAACTTTCAGATCAAGACACCTACTTTAACCAGCCTACACTGAATAAATTTATTGAATCAGGCAAAGCCAATTGGTCTAAAGTTCGTAAAACGCTACAGTCTCTTCTTTCAGTTGATAATTTAACGCTTCAAGAAAACGAAGCATTGCGCCAAGAAGTTTTGGTTAAGCAAGACAGCGTGACTTTGCATTTACCACTTCAAGTATCTGGTTATACCGATTTCTATTCTTCTAAAGAACATGCAACCAATGTAGGCTGTATGTTCCGCGACCCTAAAAATGCCTTACTTCCAAACTGGACTGAATTGCCTGTTGGTTACAATGGTCGTGCTAGCTCTGTTGTAGTCAGTGGCACTCAAGTCGTGCGTCCATCTGGACAAATTAAACTTCCAAATGAAGAGCGTCCAGTTTTCTCAGCTACGCGTAAACTCGATTTCGAACTTGAAACAGCATTTGTTATTGGTAAACCAACGGAGCTTGGCCAGCCAATCTCAATTGAAAATGCTTGGGACCATATTTTTGGAATGGTATTACTCAATGACTGGTCAGCGCGCGATATCCAGCAATGGGAATATGTACCTCTAGGTCCTTTCAATTCAAAATCTTTTGCTAGTGCCATCTCACCTTGGGTAGTCACGCTTGAAGCACTTGAGCCATTTAAAGTGGAAGGCCCAAAACAAGAGCCTAAACCTTTAGCGTATCTACAAGAAAATATCGCGAATAGTTACGACATTAATTTGAGTGTTGAAATTCAAAGCCCGAAATCAACACAACCTGATGTGATCTGCCGTACTAATTTTAAATATATGTATTGGTCTATGGCTCAGCAGCTAACTCACCACACCATTGGAGGCTGTAACGTTCAGGTTGGTGATTTAATGGGTTCAGGTACTATTTCTGGTTCTACACCTGACTCTTATGGTAGCTTGCTTGAGTTGACTTGGAACACCACTAAGCCTCTAACACTTGCGAATGGTGAAACTCGTGGTTTCTTGCAAGACGGCGACACACTCATCATGAAAGGCCACTGTGAGAAAAATGGTATCCGTATTGGTTTTGGTGAAGTCCGAAATACGGTACTTCCTGCATTAACTTTTGATTTTGCAGAAACTTCGGAGCCTAATTATGAAGCTGTATAGTTACTTTCGTAGCTCTGCAGCTTACAGAGTACGGATTGGTCTCAACCTTAAAAGTCTCGCTTATGAAACTGTACCCGTTCATTTAGTTAAAAATGAGCAGCAAAGTGAAGACTATTTAAAGTTAAATCGCAGTGCCTTAGTACCAACTTTAGTGGACGGCGATTTAACCCTGTCACAGTCATTAAGTATTTTGGAATATCTGGATGAACAATATCCTGAAACCAAATTACTTCCAAATGATGTGAAAGAAAGAGCCAAAATCCGTGCTTTTGCACAGGCGATTGCCTGTGATATTCACCCGTTAAATAACTTACGCGTGCTGAAATATTTAAAAAATGATTTAAATGTTTCAGACGAACAAAAAAATTACTGGTATCAGCACTGGATTCTTGAAGGCTTTCAAACACTCGAACAGCAACTTCAAGATTCAAATGGGCAATTTTGCTTTGGACAACAAGCAACCATTGCCGACTGCTGCCTGATTCCACAGGTTTACAACGCGAAACGCTTCAAGATTGATTTGTCGGCGTTTCCAAAAATTGAATCAATTTATCAACATTGTTTGTCTATCCCAGCCTTCTATAACGCGGCGCCAGAACAACAACCAGATTGGGAATAGTAAAAAGGAGTTTCAATATGACATTTGCCATTAAAAAAATACATCACGTTGCATATCGCTGTAAGGATGCGAAGGAAACTGTTGAGTGGTATAAAAAAATGCTCAACATGGACTTTATCTTAGCTTTTGCAGAAGACCATGTACCTTCAACGAAAGCTTTTGACCCGTATATGCATTTATTCCTAGATGCAGGTCAAGGCAACGTTTTAGCATTTTTTGAATTGCCAACCCAACCAGAAATGGGCCGTGATGAAAATACGCCTCAATGGGTGCAACATATTGCCTTTGAAGTTGAAGATTTAAATGCCCTTTTAGCTGCCAAAAAACATTTGGAAGACAACGGTGTTAAAGTATTAGGTATTACTAACCATGGTATCTTCCACTCAATTTATTTCTTTGACCCAAATGGACATCGTTTAGAACTGACTTATAACGATGCACATGCTGAAGAAAAAATTGCAAAAATTACTGAAGAAATGAAAACTGAAATGTTAGAGGAATGGAGCAAAACCAAACGCGCTCCACACCACACTCATTTCTTGCATGAAGAAGAATTAGGCGCGTAATTCTTTCAAAGCAATCGTTTTAAAAGTCGGCATTGATGGGAATAGTTTGAATGAACTGTTCTATATCAATGCCGATTTATATTGTTTAAATCTACTAAACCTCTATCAATTTACGCTATAAATGTAAGATGAAGGTGTTTGTAAAAATTGTGGATTATTAAACATGTGAATTTCGCTAATAGAAAAAGGTGATTTCTATTTTTCTATAGGCTCAGGCATGATGTAAAACGCATCAATGCCAATTTATGTTCTGAACAAAACTGTTTAACTGCTGAAGTAAATCGATTAAGGGTATTTAAATGATTGAAGAAAAAATATCTGGGGGGGTTCAATCACTTGAAGTTGGCTTATCCGTACTAAATGCCCTTTTAGAGCACAATCAACCCATTATTCTCAAAGACTTATCTAGTAAGCTTGAGATGCATCCTGCCAAAGTACACCGCTACTTGGTGAGCCTAATTCGCATGGATTACGCCAAACAACTTGAAGATGGCCAATATGCCTTAGGTGATCAAGCATGGCGTTTAGGCTTAAACTGCATTCAGCACAGCGATACTTTACAGTTAGTACAACATTTAATTTACGACTTACAAAGCAAAATTGGCTGTGGTATTCAAATTAGTAAGTGGTCACCCAAAGGCCCTGTCGTGGTTCAATCGATTGAATCTAACCACCCAATTTCGATTGTGACCAAAGTTGGCTCAATTATGCCTTTAGTCAATTCTGCTGCTGGGCGTTTATTTGCTTCTTACCTTCCTGAACATTTTGTTCGGCCTTTATTAGAAACTGAGTGGCAAAAACATCAGGAACTTGGGCTAAACATTGCGCCACATAACTGGGAAGAGTTTCTAGAACTTAAAGAGACGATCCGCCAACAACAAATGTCTGCGGCGAAAGGTGATTTACTTACCGGTATTAACGCAGTAGGCCTGCCAGTATTTAACTCAAACCAAGGGATTGAGTTTTGTATTGTGGCGCTTGATAGCGAGATGTTTTTACCCGTCGATCCACAAAGTAAAATTATTGAAACACTTAAAAATGAGATTAATTCAATTAATCAATATATTAAAAGCCGCTAATCAATAGCCATAAAAAAACCAAGAGCATTGCTCTTGGTTTTTTTAGATTAGAGACAAAGCAAAACTTATTTTGCTTCGAGCACACCACGGCGAATCTGGTCACGTTCAATTGATTCAAACAATGCCTTGAAGTTACCTTCACCGAAACCGTCGTCATCTTTACGTTGAATAAATTCAAAGAAGACTGGCCCAATCATATTTTCAGAGAAGATTTGTAATAAAAGCTTCTTCTGGCCATCTTTAGTACTGCCGTCTAATAAAATACCGCGTTGTTTTAACTCTTCAGTTGGTTCACCATGTTCAGGTAAACGCTCTTCAAGCATTTCATAATACGTATTTGGCGGTGGTGTCATAAACTTAAGACCAAGGCCTTTTAACTTATCCCAAGTCGAAATTAAGTCATCACAAATAAACGCGATATGCTGAATACCTTCGCCATTAAAATCAGCTAAGAATTCTGCAATTTGGCCGTTACCCTTGTCTGAGTCTTCATTTAAAGGAATACGAATCATGCCATCTGGTGCAGTTAATGCTTTAGAGGTTAAACCTGTATATTCACCTTTAATGTCGAAATAACGAATTTCCTGGAAGTTGAAAATCTTCTCGTAGAAGTTTGCCCAATACTCCATACGTCCTTTGTAGACGTTATGCGTTAAGTGATCGATTTCTTTTAAACCCGCACCTTCAGGGTTACGCTGCGCATCATCGAAGAAAACAAAGTCATTTTCATAAATATCGCGGTCAACCAAGAAGATTGGCATGCCACCAATACCTTTAATTGCCGGAATGTTAAGCTCCATTGGCCCAACTTTTGAGTACATTGGTTCTGCACCAAGTTCAACCGCCTTTTTAAAAGCTTTTGCTGCATCACGAGTTTTGAATCCCATCGCACAAGCAGATGGACCATGCTCATTAAAAAAGAATGAAGCATAAGATTCTGGCTGATAATTCAGGATAATATTGATATTTCCTTGACGCCATAAGTACGCTTTTTTCGATTTATGCTTGGCTACTTTTGAAAAGCCGATTGTTTCAAAAATTGGATCTAATTCATTTTCTTTTGAAACAAACTCAATAAATGCAAAACCGCATAATTCTAATGGGTTCTCTAAAATATCCATCTAGTTTCCCTCTGGTAATTACCTGATCCGTTTACTTCTCATGCTGATCTGGTCAGCTCCTTTCTCTATAGAATACGCATTTGCTGGGAGTATGTTTGAACCGTCAAAATGCCTTAGCCCAACGCATCCTATGAGAAAAAAACCAATAACTAAAACGAAGATTGAGTGAGCGCAAAGCCGATGATTAATTTCCCTTCTATATGGTGTTTGTTTTCCATACACACTGTCCTTTCTTATCTAAAAGTACGATTGAGATTTTTCAATAAACCTTTAAAAATCGTCTTTTCCTAAAGTTATTCCTAGATTTATGGAGGCCAACATCCTTGTTGGACCTCCAATGGCCATTTACCTTAAAACAGATGCTACTAAAAACAATTAAATTATGCAATACATAATTTAATTATGAATTGTGTAATTTATTAATCAAATTACTCTGTTTGCTTGTGCTTGTTTTAGATTTCATATTTTATAAATCATTGGGTACACTCACATGGCTTTTAAAGTTCTAAGGGCGGAAAAATCATGCTTTTAATCAGTGCCTGTTTAATTGGAGAGCCTGTACGCTACGATGGACGCTCTTGCTTACACACTACACTTAAGCAGTTATTTTTAAATAAAAAAGCGCATGCACTTTGTCCGGAGTTATTAGGTGGTTTTACTACTCCAAGGTTACCTGCAGAAATTGTTGGGGGTACGGGGCAAGATGTGCTTGATGGTAAGGCAAAAATCCTAGATTCATCTGGTTTAGATGTGACTGAGCTATATTTAAAAGGCGCCTACCGTACTTTAGACATTGCACGGCAAATACAAGCAACTTGTGTGGTTTTAAAAGAAAACAGCCCGTCTTGTGGTAGTCAAAAAATTTATAACGGTACTTTTCAAGGCGAGAAGATCACAGGTGTTGGGATTACCACGGCACTGTTACAGCGCCATGGTTTTGAAGTGATTTCTGAAAATGAGATTGAAGAATGGTTAGCAGCACATCCTCTTTGTTGATCTACCTAATCAAAAACCTCTTAATTGCTTTCTAAAACGAAAACAGAAGGCACTCAATACACAAGCTACTAAATAGCTTATGGCTGCCATACTCCAGAAACCATAAATTCCCATTGCAGATATAGAGTGACTCCCCCAGTGCAGCCCTTTATAAGCCATCCACCAACCACCGCCCAATCCGAAACATAGCACCACGACTAAAAAAATCAGCATGGGTAAAATCGACACATCCCAACAACGCAGCAAAGAGGTTAGTAACGTCATTAAGCCATCAAGAAAATGAGACATGCAGACAATCAAGAGCAGTGATGCAGCCAAAATCTGTACAGCCAAATCATCTGAATAGAACGTGACAATTAAGCCCCTCTCCACCCATAAACACAAGGATAAACTGCCACTCACTGCCATAATGACCCATATACTTTGTCTGGCAATTTTGTCTGCTTCTTTCATGTTGCCGCTGCCCATAGTTCTTGACACCAAAATGCTATAAGCCGAGGCAATTGATGAAGGAAAAATAAACATGAAACCGCCAGTGCTCGCGACAATTTGATGGGCTGCAGATACCACACTCCCGAAAGGCAAAATCAGAATAGCAACTGAACAAAATGCAACAACGTCCATCAACGCCATGATCGCAGTAGGTATCCCTATTTTTAAAATTATACGCAGACTTTGCCGGCTATCTTCAACTGACCGTTCTGGATGTTCAATAAAGATGTACTTTTTCTCTAGAAAAAACAGGTAATAAACGACCAACATAAACCACCGTACAATGATAGTGGCTAACAACGCCCCTATCGCCCCGAGTGGCGGAATTGAAAATAAAGCGACACCATAAATCAGAAGATAAGACAAAATAATTTTAAGAATGAAGAAAAGACTATCTGATAATAAAACCTTATACGCATTTTCAGTGACCTGAGACAAAGCTGTAAATAAGCGCATCAATAAATGGGCAGGTAAAATAAATACCAAAGCCCAAATACAGTTTTTAGTAATTGAAACGACATGTTCAGATGCACCAAATAATTTTGGTAAATCACGGAACAAGTAAAGCAAGGCAATACTCACCAATGCCGAACCTAACATCAGCCAAACGCCTTGAATAAAAATTTGACGAATACGTGGTATGTCATGGCAACCATAAGCTTCCGAGAGCTTAAGCATCACACCTTGCAGTATCCCCATTCCAATGACATAAACCACTGTATATAAAGATAAGGTCACCGATAAGGCGGCAACATGGTCATTACTAAAATGCCCTACATAAGCAATATCAACCAATCCACTTAAAATTAGAATCAAATTGCTAGAGAGCATGGGAATAAATAATTTAAAAATCTGGTTCATCAAAAAAATGCCTTATTTTTTTCTTTGCGATTTATGTCGATATTCACGTTATTTTTAGTGCATCAATTCGAAGCAAAAGACATACCAGTTTTAAATTCAGCTCAAATAAAAAGTGCTTTAAATAAAAAGACCAAACTATCTGTTTGGCCTTCTTTTGTCATGTATGTTGTTTATATAGTTATTCTTGTTTGTGTTTACTTGCCCAATAAGTCGCAAGTGCAGGACCCGAAATATTATGCCAAAGGCTGAAAATAGCACTTGGTACCGCTGTAATCGGAGAAGCCGCAAAATGCACTGCTGCAAGCGCCACGCCTAAGCCTGAGTTTTGCATTCCTACTTCTACCGCAATTGCTTTACTGTCCACATAAGGCAATTTAAAGAAACGCGCTGCGGCAAAACCTAATAAATATCCAAGCCCATTATGCAATATCACTACCGCCAAAATGAGCAAACCCGACTGTAAAATAGCTGCTTTACTGCCACCAATAATGGCTGCCACAATCGCTACAATTGCAATCACTGAAACTAATGGCATGACTTGAATATAGGATTCAACCTGACGTTTAAGCCAAGTTCGCAAAATTAGCCCAATCACAATCGGAAGTAGTACGACCTGCAAAATCGAAATAAACATCGAAGCCGCGTCAATCTTTAGCCATTGGCTGGCAAGTAGATAGAAAATTGTAGGCGTTAACACAGGAGCCAAGAGTGTTGATACCGAGGTACAGGCGACCGATAAAGCCACATTGCCTTTGGCCATATAGGTAATGACATTTGAAGCTGTTCCTCCTGGGCAACAACCGACTAAAATAACGCCGACCGCAATTTCAGGAGGCAAATTAAATAATTTACATAAAATAAATGCCAAGCCCGGCATCACCACAAACTGCGCGACAACCCCAATTAACACGGCTTTAGGGCTTTGTAGAACCCCTTTAAAATCATCAACGGTCATGGTCATTCCCATGCCAAGCATAATAATGCCCAAAATCCATGGAATATAAGCTTTCAGCCAAACAAAAAATTCAGGCTGCCATAGCGCCAGAGCTGCAAAAATAATTACCCATAGGGCAAACGTCTTTTGAACAAACTGAGTAAAACGGAGTAATGCAGACATACTGTTCATCCATACCAAATCGCAATTAAAGTCCAAGCATCAAAATCAGTATCTCTAGCATTCATTCAACAGATCAGTCGATTGAATACGAACAACACCTTGTTGCTGCATAGTTTGCCACGCTTGTTCTAATGAACCATTAAGATCAATACCTTTGCACGCATCTTCAACCACTAAAGTTTTAAAGCCTTGCTTAACCGCATCTAAAGCAGTCCATGCGACACAAAAGTCTGTGGCAATTCCGACCACATAGACCGTATCAATACCACGTTCTTTTAAGTAACCCGTTAAACCTGTCATTGTTGAGTGGTCGGCTTCCATAAAAGCCGAGTAACTATCAATATGAGCATGAAAACCTTTTCGGATAATCAGTTGAGCTGTCGGGATATTTAAATCCGGATGAAATTCGGCATCATGAGTGCCTTGTATACAATGCTTTGGCCAAAGCACCTGTGATCCATAATCCAGTTCAATCGTTTCAAATGGCTGCTTGCCCGGATGGTTGGCTGCAAAAGAAATGTGATTATTCGGATGCCAGTCTTGAGTGAGGACTACATTTTTAAAACAACCTGCCAATTGGTTAATGGTTGGAATAATCGTATCAGCGTCGGCAACTGCTAGGTTTCCACCAGGGGTAAAACCATTTTGCACGTCAACTACGACTAAAGCCGAATTTTGTGGTTGTTTATTCATTTTCATGCCATCTTAAGTCCCATTCGGGAGAAATATGCATTTTATCTTGCCATAAAAAAGACCGTGTTAAGTAGAGGTTGGAAGAATTGCACCATATTCTCATTTTTACTGTCTTTTACTTGAAATGATCAAATTGGCATTCTATGTTTTGCTCAAGTTTACATAGGGTTTATCAGTCAAGCATATTGTTCTTATGCGTCTGATCAGTCATAATTTGCATAATTGTCATTCAACAATCTGTTATTGTTAGAACTGGACAATCAAAATACTGCAACCATCCCACATTTTGTTTTTCTTACCTCAGATTCGGATGGATAAATAGGATATTTTTTAAAATGACTCAGCAAGCACAGACCATTCAAGGCTCAATCGTCGCAATCGTCACTCCCATGTTGAAAGATGGCGGTGTAGATTGGAAGAGTCTTGAGAAGCTGGTTGAGTGGCACATAGAACAAGGTACAAACAGTATTGTAGCCGTCGGTACAACCGGCGAAGCCTCAACATTGAGCATGGAAGAGCACACACAGGTTATTAAAGAAATTATTCGTGTAGCCAACAAACGTATTCCAATTATTGCCGGTACTGGTGCAAACTCAACCCGTGAAGCAATCGAATTAACTAAAGCTGCCAAAGACCTTGGCGCAGATGCAGCTTTACTTGTAACCCCATACTATAATAAGCCGACTCAAGAAGGCCTTTACCAACACTATAAAGCGATTGCTGAAGCTGTTGAATTACCGCTTATTCTTTACAACGTACCTGGTCGTACAGGTGTAGATTTGTCAAACGATACAGCTGTTCGTTTAGCGGAAATTCCAAATATTGTCGGCATTAAAGATGCAACAGGTGACGTACCGCGCGGTAAAGCTTTAATCGATGCTTTAAACGGCAAGATGGCTGTGTACTCAGGTGATGATGAAACTGCATGGGAACTTATGCTTCTTGGCGCAGACGGTAATATCTCGGTTACTGCAAACATTGCACCTAAAGCAATGAGCGAAGTATGTGCGGTTGCAATTGCAAAAGATGAGCAACAAGCAAAGACGCTTAACAATAAGATTGCAAATTTACACAATATTCTATTTTGCGAATCAAACCCAATTCCTGTGAAATGGGCACTACATGAGATGGGACTGATTGATACTGGTATTCGTTTACCACTCACTCCTCTCGCTGAGCAATATCGCGAACCTCTCCGCAATGCCCTAAAAGATGCGGGAATTATTTAATAAGAGCAATTTATGATGCAATTACGTCTTGGTTTAGTCCTTGCAGTTTCAGCCTTAAGTTTAGCTGGCTGTGGTCGCTTCGCACTCAATAATCACTCTTTAGATTATAAAAATGCAAAGCAACTCGCCCCACTTGAGTACCCTGCCGATGCAACTGTACGACCAGCGACACCTTTGTATCCTGCACCAACAGTAGACCAGCTTGCTATCGATCACGCACCGAAGTTTGAAAACAAGCGTGGCAATCGTTTTGCATTGCCACGTCCTGAACCACTTCAAACTGATACGACAGCAGATGCATCTGCTCAAACAGGTAGTGCGCTTGGTCGCCCTCAACTTGTGACAGATGGTAATAAAAATCCACTGTTAAAAATTGATGGAAGTACTGCCGAGATTTGGCAATACACCAAAGCTACATTAAGCACGTTAAATTACAACGTCATCGCTCAAGGTAACAATCAAGCGACGATTAAAGTAAATGACAATACATATGTGCTTAAGCTCACTGGTGTTGGCTCTAGTCATAGCCTTGCTCTATTTAATCCAGATAACACTTTTGCTAGCCCTGATGTTGCCGCAGAAGTGTTAAACCAGATTTACCAAAATTGGCCAGCCTAGTCGTTTACTAGGCATTTTTTTTAAAAAGGTTCCCTCATGTTAAAACAAACCTTGCTCTATACTGGTAAAGCAAAATCTGTATATGAAACAGACAATGCCGACCATCTGATTTTAGTCTTTCGTGATGATGCCTCTGCGTTCAATGGCGAAAAAATCGAACAACTAGATCGTAAAGGCAAGGTGAACAACCGTTTTAACGCCTTCATCATGGAAAAACTTGCTGAAGCGGGTATCGAAACGCATTTTGAAAAATTGCTTTCTCCAACTGAAGTTCTTGTTAAAAAACTTCAAATGATTCCTGTTGAATGTGTAATCCGTAACTATGCAGCAGGTTCTCTATGCCGTCGTTTAGGTGTAGAAGAAGGTAAAGAGTTAACTCCTCCTACATTTGAATTGTTCTACAAAGATGATGGCCTAGGCGATCCAATGGTTAACGAATCTCAAGCGATTGCTTTAGGTTGGGCGACTGCTGAACAGTTAGAACAAATGAAAGTGTTAACTTATAAAGTAAATGATGTATTAAAAGCATTATTTGCTGAAGGCAACATGATTTTGGTGGACTTCAAACTTGAATTTGGTGTTTTCCATGATCGTATCGTACTTGGTGATGAATTCTCTCCAGACGGTTGCCGTTTATGGGACAAAGATACTAAGAAAAAACTCGACAAAGACCGTTTCCGTCAAGGCTTAGGCGGTGTTGTTGAAGCTTATGAAGAAGTTGCTGCTCGTTTAGGCGTAGATTTATCTGACATCTAATCAGCTCAACTTTATAAAAAACCGAGCATTTCAGCTCGGTTTTTTTATTTTCAGCACCCAAAAATTTAGGAAAAGTAGACAGATTTGTATATTTAATTAAATTATGACTTGCACAATCTCAAAACAAGGCACTAAAATCAAAAAAAATATAAATTGCATCACAATAATTAAATTTTTAAATAGGATGAGTCTATGGAACTATTTAAGCCTGAAAAGAGATTAATGAATCATCCAATCCATTTTGGTGAAAATCCATTAGTAATTTTATCTAATTTTAGCCACTCTGCCTTAAAGCAAGGATGGAGCCAAGCTGAAGTCGAAACTGTCATTTCTGAAGCTTCCCAAGGCGACTATATGAAACTCATACGTACCTTGAGAGCATATACCTTGTTTTAATTATTGTTGCCATTTTCATGACTACAAGCGCTTAGCTTCAACGTTACACTTTTTATAGCAGGCTGATTGAGTTTGCTATCTTTTCTTATACTTAACTTTTCTCTCAGGTCTGGTCGATTCTTTTCTTCATGCATTATTGTTCTAGTTCGCTTACCCCTAGAGTGTTCAATTCATAAAAAAATACATAAAGCTGGTAGGAATCTTCTAGATTTATCCTGAACACTGCCTTAACAATAAATAAAAAACGATAAATATAAATTAATTATTCAGTGAGGAGTAAACCCGATGGACCATGAACTAGAAGAAGAGAAAGTCGATCAAACCCTAAGCTGGCGTGAAAAAATGGCAGTTGAAGAACACGAGAAACTGTCGCCCCGTTTAGTATATGAAATTATTCGCCGTGATGGTGCCGAAGAGTTAGATCGCCCAACAGCCGCGCTCATCTTTTCAGGCATTGCAGCAGGTCTAGTCATCAGTTTTTCATTTGTATTTAAGGCAATTATTGCTTCTTATATCCCAACTGATGCCATCTGGACCGATTTAATTACCAATTTCGGTTATACCATTGGATTCCTGATCGCTATTTTAGGACACATGCAGCTCTTTACCGAAAATACTATTACTACAGTTGTGCCCCTATTTAAGCCCTTTACCTTAGACAAATTACGAGCTGTAGGCCGTCTATGGGGAATCGTGTTTCTATGCAATATCATTGGAACAGCTTTGGCGAGTTTATTCTTCCTGACCACCGACCTGTTTACTCCAAACATTGACAAAGCCCTAGATGAGCTCGCACATCATGTTGCGTCTTTTTCCGCCACCCAAAATCTGCTTAAAGGGGTTATGTCTGGGCTTTTAATTGCTGCATTGGTCTGGATGCTACCTTCCGTCAGCAATAAATTCCTAGTCATCTTTTTCATGACTTATCTGATAGGACTAGGCGACTTTACCCATGTGGTCGTTGGCTCTACCGAAATGTCCTATCTGGTCTGGCAAGGAGAAGCTTCTCTTGGTGAATATCTGTTTAATTTCCTGATCCCAACCACCATTGGCAATATTATTGGTGGTACAGGCGTGTTTACCCTGCTGATTTATGGTCAGGTGACTGAAGAATTGGAACAATAGCAGGAAACAATAAAACTATTGTTCCTGCTGCCATCTGCGTTGTTGTAGGCGTTCACCTTCAACTTCACGCTTGTTTCTTGCCGACTCATAGAGTTTGGTTCCCTTTAACTCAGGCGGCAAATAGTCTTGCAACACAAAGTGCTCTGGGTAGTCATGAGGATAGAGATAATTAATCCCATAACCTTGCTGTTTCATCAGTTTGGTTGGCGCATTTCTCAAGTGTAAAGGTACTGGTAAATTTGCCGTTTTCTCAGCAAGTTCTAAGGCCTTATTAATCGCGAGGTAAGTACTATTACTTTTTGCACTGGTCGCTAAATAAACTGCTGTTTGACCCAAAATAATTCGAGCTTCAGGCATCCCCACTGCTTGTACAGAACGGAAACACTCACCTGCAAGTAATAACGCATTTGGATTCGAATTCCCGATGTCTTCTGAGGCAGCAATCAACATACGTCTTGCAATAAAAACCGGATCTTCTCCGCCTTTAAGCATCCGCGCCATCCAGTACAAAGCCGCATCTGGATCACTACCACGAATCGATTTGATAAAGGCAGAAACGAGGTCGTAATGCTGTTCACCCGATTTGTCATAACGCGCAATATTTTGCTGAGCGACTTTTACTACAACTGCATTATTAATCGTATTTTCAACTTCGGGCTCAAAAGTACTTGCAATTAAGTCTAGTAAATTGAGTGCTTTACGGGCATCACCTGCTGCAAACTGTAAAAGAGCATCATACTCTTCAATATGAATATAGCGTTCTTTTAAAAATTTATCATTTTGGAGTGCATTGTTAAGTAGCGTCTGAATTGCCTCACTGTCTAGACTGTTTAAGGTATAGACCTGACAGCGCGATAAAAGTGCACTATTGACTTCAAAAGACGGGTTTTCAGTGGTGGCGCCAATTAAGGTAATTTTACCTTTTTCTACGGCACCTAATAATGCATCTTGCTGTGATTTATTAAAGCGATGGATTTCGTCAATAAAAACTACAGGTGTCAGTAAGTCACCACTTTCTGCAATTACTTCACGTAATTCTTTTACGCCCGTATTCAGCGCAGATAAGCTAACAAACGGACGATCTATTGCCTGAGCTAAAAGCAAAGCAATTGTCGTTTTACCGACGCCTGGCGGCCCCCAAAAAATAATAGAAGGCAAATGTCCCTGATCAATCATTTGACGTAAGGGCGCATGTTCACCTAACAAATGATCTTGCCCAATAATTTCAGACAAGTCTCTCGGGCGCAGGCGTTCAGGAAGTGGAATATGGGTGTCTGACATCTCAAATAGCTTTATCGTCTTTTCACTATAGTCTATTGTGTCTCACAGAAATCTACAATTTGAATCTATGAGACACATCCTTTATTTACAGGGTATTTCCTAGCATTAAGAGGGTTTCTTACTCAGCTTGAGTAAACGAGCATTGGGACCATCTTCAATTACCCAAATTGAACCGTCTTGTGCCTCATGTAACCCACGAATACGTTGCTTCATCTCTAATCTTTGTACTTCTTTTACGGGCTTATGCTCTAAATCTACAACAACAATTGCTTCTGAAGATAACCCGCCAATTAAAGCTTTATTTTGCCATGCGGGAAATTGTTGTCCGCGATAAATAATTAAGCTCGACGGTGAGATTACAGGGGTCCAGTCAATTTCTGGTGCTTTAAACTCTGGGCGCGTGTGATGATCTGGAATAGGCTGACCTGAATAATGATCTCCATTTGAAACAATCGGATAACCATAGTTTTCGCCTTTGGTAATAATATTAAGCTCATCACCACCTTTTGGCCCCATCTCAACCACCCATAGCTGTCCTTTACGGTCAAAGGCCATTCCTAATGGGTTACGATGTCCAAGTGACCATATTTCAGCAGTGACACCGCCTTGCTCATAAAATGGGTTACCTAAGGCTGCTGAACCGTCGTCATTTAAACGCAAGATTTTGCCCAAGTTACTTTTCATATTTTGGGCAGGGTCAAACTTTTGACGCTCGCCTGAACTCACCCACAGCTTACCATCTGCGCCAAAAAGCATGCGATGCCCATAATGGCCCTGTCCTGAGACTTTAGGTACTTGCTGCCAAATCTGCTTTATATCGGTAAGTTTTGGCTGATTAGGGTTAGATAAATCTAATTTTGCACGTGAAATCACTGCACCAGACCCACCTTGCCCTTTGCCTGCATAACTAAGATATATCCAGTGATTTTTGGCAAAGTCCGGGTGCAAGGCTACATCACCTAAACCGCCCTGTCCGCCATAGTTCACCGCTGGAACACCCTGAACATCTAGCACTTGTTTATTTTGTGGATTAAAAATTTTTAGCTTACCTTGCCGTTCAGTCACCAATAACCGCTGATCAGGCAAACTGGTGATCGCCCAAGGCTCTTTAAAATGTGCGACTGCCTCGACCTGATAAGTTTGTTTGGCAGCACTGGTCTGCTCTGTTTTTGCAGTTGTATTTTGTTCAGGATTTTTTGAATTAGTATTATTAGAGCCACAGGCCATTAACAAGAAGAAACTACTACATAATAAGGGGGCTGCTAATCGTCTCATCATTTTTATCTCCTTTTGCTTTTATTTTTATATAACGGAGATGATTAAAAAATTTACGATAAAAATGTTACTTTATTATACGCTGTAATTAAAAATGCTCATCGGGAGCGTATTAACGCACCCAACGCACCACATAATCTTCGATATCATCTTCATGTACATCAGTTTCAGGAATACAACGCCCTGCTACCGACTTTTTCGCTTTCACTACGCTTTGTCTGGAACCCGTATTTAAATAGTGCCAAGAAGGTAAATTTTTGCCTTCATTCAAACGTTTATAGGCACAGCTCGATGGCAGCCAGCGTATGGTTTTTAAGGTTTCCGGTGTTAGTTGTAAACAGTCGGGTACTTGCTGCTGACGGTTTGGGTAGTCAGAACAACGTCCAGTATTGCAATCAAGTAACTTGCACGCCACTTTGGTGTACGCAACTTCATGTGTATCTTCATCTTCTAGCTTGACCAAACAGCACAATCCGCACCCATCACACAGTGCCTCCCACTCAGCCTGAGTCAGTTGCTCTAGCGTATAATTTTTCCAAAACAATGGACGAAGTGAGGTCTCGGTAGACATAAGATTTTAACGGCTATATAGATCAAGCAAAGTCAGATTATAGCATTGAAGTACGCTGGTCTTAAGAAAAGAAGCCGTATTTTTGGCATCACAAAATGATTGTTTAATATACATTTCAACCACATAAACGACACATTTCGTGCAAAAAACACGCTATATAGTAAAAAGACAATGAAAAATAAGGAGGACAGCATATGTTCCGTTGGGCAATAATTTTTGCAGTGATTGCACTCATTGCCAGTCTATTAGGGTTTGGTGGTGTTGCAGGGTTATCTAAAGACTTTGCCGTGATTTTATTAGTGATAGCTGTAATTCTCGCTGTTATTGGTTTTATTTCGCGAGGCCGAACTTAATTTAATCATGACCATATCAAAAAGAAGGAACTCGTTCCTTCTTTTTTTATTGCATAAATATTTCTATGCTTTTCTTTTGATGTAGTTTTTTACATAGTTATTTATATGGCTTTTATTTTTTATGCTTTAATCAAGCGTATTTAAATCGAATTTAATTTCAGGATTAATGTCATGAGTACAGCAATTAAAACCCGTGAAATTCAATATACTGCACCAGATGGTAGCCATTTAATTGGTTACTTTGCGGCTCCAGAAAGTGAAACACCTGTACCAGGTGTCATTATTGGTCCTGAGTGGTGGGGTCGTAACGAATACACTGAACAACGTGCGCGTGAACTTGCTGAACACGGTTATGCTGCACTTGCAATTGACATGTATGGCGATAAAAAAGTAACAACGACTGCAGCTCAAGCTTATGAATGGATGATGCAGACATTTGAAGAGTTAGACACGGTGACTGACCGCGCTAATGCAGGGCTTCAAACTTTAGCTGCTCAACCGGAAGTAAATAGTGAAAAACTTGCAGCGGTAGGTTTTTGCTATGGTGGCAAAGTGGTACTCGATCTAGCTCGCTCAGGTGCTCCCCTCAAAGCAACTGCGACATTCCATGGTACATTAACTCCTAAGGCTCCTGCTCAAAAAGGCAACATTCAAGGCGAGGTATTGGTTCTACATGGTGAACTAGACAGCATGGTCACCTTAGAAGATGTTGCTAATTTTGAAAAAGAGATGCAAGCTGCTGAGGTTAAACATGAGGTAGTGGTTTTAAAAGATGCTAAACATGGCTTTAGTAACCCGCTTGCAGATGAAAGAGCTAAAGCGAATGGTGTAGACCTTGGCTACAACAGCGAAGCGGAGAAACAAGGCCTTGCTAAAATGTACGCTTTATTAGAACGTACTTTAAAATAAAAGAAGCAAATTTGGAGCAAATGGCATTTTTCGCATTTGCTCCCTTAAATGTTTATGACTTTGCAATATTTTTACTGTATTTTTTAAACCATACTTCAATAAATATACTCCCGTTGAGCTAGAGCAAAGCCTAGTCTTATTTCCCGCACTCGGGGTTTAATGGAATAACATGAGAGGATACAACAATGACTGACAAGAAATGTCCGTATTGCGATTTTGATGAATATGACATCATTGATAAGAATGAATTTGCTGTAATTTTGCCAGACCCAAATCCGTTGTCTAAAGGTCACTGTGTAGTGACTCCGCTACGCCACGTCAGCTCGTTTTTTGATATTACGTCTAAAGAGCACCAAGGCTTACTGACACTTCTTGAAATTGCCCGTCATGAAACCCAGCTTCGCCATCAGCCAGACGGTTTCCATATTGGCTTTAATGATGGTGAAGTGTTTGGACAGACTTCTGACCATTTTCACATTCATGTCATTCCATACTACAAAAATCAACCGTTGAAACTTGATCAACGTTGGGGTGTACAAAAGGATTAATCCTTTTTACTCATAGAACAGGGACTACATTTTTGATGTAGTCCCTGTTTTCATATGTCCATTTTCTTCGGTTGCTTTAAACAAAATTTCACCCAAATTTCAGCTATAATTTAGCCCTTACTTTTCTTCTATAGCTGTTCATGCCTGAATTTTCTTTTTCTGATGCCCTCTTAAACTGGTTCGATCAACATGGTCGGCATGATTTGCCTTGGCAAGTCGCAGATGATCCATACAAAGTCTGGGTTTCTGAAATTATGTTACAGCAAACTCAGGTAAAAACAGTTCTGCAATATTTTGACCGCTTTATGGAACGCTTCCCAACTGTAGAAGCTTTAGGTCATGCAACTTGGGATGAAGTAGCTCCTTATTGGGCAGGTCTTGGCTATTACGCTCGTGCCCGCAATTTGCATAAAGCCGCTGGCCTTGTAGCACAGCAAGGTAAATTTCCTGAAACCCTAGAAGAATGGATTGCACTACCGGGCATTGGTCGCTCGACCGCAGGTGCACTCATGTCTTTGGGTTTACGTCAGTATGGCGTGATTATGGATGGCAACGTGAAACGCGTTTTAGCCCGTTTCTTTGCTATTGAAGATGACTTAAGCAAGCCACAACACGAACGTGAAATGTGGAAACTAGCTGAAGAACTTTGCCCTACTCATCGTAATCATGACTACACTCAAGCGATTATGGACTTGGGTGCAACCATCTGTACGCCTAAAAAACCTCTTTGTTTATATTGCCCAATGCAAGCTCATTGTCAGGCTTATCAGCAAGGTTTAGAACAAGAATTACCTTTTAAAAAACCGAAAAAAACACCACCTGTTAAAACGGCAGATGTTCTTATTATTCAGTGCGAAGATGAATGGTTCTGGCAGCAACGCCAAGCTCATGGTCTATGGGGCGGTTTATTTTGTTTACCTATTTTAGAAAATGAACATGAACGCTTGAAATTAAGTCAGCAATTTAAGCTACAACCTCGACCACAAACTTTTCAGATCAGTCATAGCTTTACTCACTTCACATGGTTACTTAATGCTCATGTGTTCCACGTGGAACCTGATCAAAAAGAACATCTGGCGATTGAACTTGAAGGCCAATGGCTGAGTCCAGAACAAGCTATTGCTAAAGGTGTTCCAACTGCTATGAAAAAATTGATCTCGACAAGCCGTTCATGACATAGTGAGCAAAATAATTTTGATATGGCTGTGACAGGGAGTATTTTGTGCGACATTTAGTTTCCCATCTCTCACTAGGTTTTCTCATTATTCTATTGGCAGCCTGCGCCAGTGCACCTAAAAAACCTGCCCCGCTTTCACCAGCCCAAGTTAGCAAACTCAAGAGTATGCAGCTTCCAAATCGGCTTCCTGTTCCCGTAAAAGGTGTCGATCGAGATGAGCTAAAAGACACATGGGGAGCTGCTCGTAGTCAGGGCCGTAGCCACGAAGGAATTGATATTTTGGCTCCACGTGGAACCAAAGTGTACAGTGCAACTGAAGGGCTCATTGCCGATCTTCGTAATAATAACCTCGGTGGCAAAGTGATCTGGATTTTAGGCCCGGCAGGAACATGGCATTATTATGCTCATCTTGATGGACATAAACGTGGCTTAAACGTAGGCGACTATGTCAAAAAGGGTGACCTCATTGGTTATGTCGGCAACACGGGCAATGCACGTTATACTTCACCTCATCTTCATTATGGTCTTTACTTAGATGGTAAAGGTCGTGGTGCTGTTAATCCTTATTCATATTTACGCTAGGAACATTTTATGTCGGAAGCGCTGATCAATCGCTTAGTAGAGTTTGCCGAGTCTGGCAACCAGCAAAAGATCATTTTAAATGGCAATAGCTATCAAGGCTGGATCATGGAAATCAGTGATGATGCCCTACTGATCAGTACCGGTTTTTCAGATAAAGTTGGCAAAGACTTTTGGCTAAAGTTTGAAGACTTAACTCAAGCTGAACTGTATTATTGGGATACTCGCCCAAATGAATGGGTACCATTCAAACTCTAAAATACCAAGATAAATATAAGGAGCATCATCATGAAAACTCAACGCTGCGGATGGTGTTCCGATGATCCACTCTATATTGCTTACCATGATGAAGAATGGGGCAAACCAGAACACGACGAAGCCCGATTATTTGAAATGCTCTGTCTTGAAGGACAACAAGCAGGTCTATCTTGGATTACCGTACTAAAAAAAAGAGAAAGCTACCGCCAGCACTTTTTTAATCATCCTATTGCTGACATTGCCGCATTTACGGATGACTTTTTAGAAACAAAACTATCCGATGCAGGCTTAATTCGTCACTTAGGCAAACTCAAAGCTATTCGTGATAATGCGATTGCTTGGCAAGCCCTTAAAGCCCAAGTTGGTGATGTTTCTAAATGGCTTTGGCAGTTTGTAGATGCAGCGCCACAAAACAATGATGTTGCAGATTATCGTAAGGCCCCTGCTCAAACTGAGCTCAGCCTAAAACTTTCCAAAACGCTCAAAAAAAATGGTTTCAAATTTGTTGGTCCAACCACCTGCTATGCTTTTATGCAGGCAGTGGGTATGGTCAATGACCATGAAAACGATTGTCAATTTAAAGCTTCCTAACCCACCAGAACGGTTCAAATCCGCTTAAGGAGTTTCCGATGAGCAATAATACGATTCAGGCTTATGCTGCAATGCAGGCAGGTGAAAAACTGGTCCCATACCAATTTGATGCAGGTGAATTACAACCGCATCAGGTTGAGGTAAAAGTTGAATACTGTGGTTTGTGTCATTCTGATATTTCTGTTTTAAATAATGAATGGCGTTCAACCGTGTACCCTGTAGTTGCAGGTCATGAAATTATTGGACGAATTGTTGCTTTAGGCTCAGAAGCCAAAGGACTACAAATTGGGCAACGTGTCGGTATTGGCTGGACCGCCGAAAGTTGCCAAGCCTGTGATGAGTGTATTGGCGGTCAGCAAGTTCTTTGTACGGGCGAAAATGTCGCAACAATCGTGGGACATGCGGGTGGCTTTGCCGATAAGGTTCGTGCTGGTTGGCAATGGGCCATTCCCCTTCCCGAAGATTTAGACCCCGAAAGTGCAGGCCCTTTACTTTGCGGCGGAATTACCGTTTTTGACCCATTACTCAAACACAAAATTCAGGCAACACATCACGTGGGTGTAATTGGCATTGGTGGTTTGGGTCATATCGCCATTAAGCTCCTTAAAGCGTGGGGCTGTGAGATCACTGCTTTTAGTTCTAACCCAGATAAAACCGAAGAACTCAAAGCAATGGGAGCCGACCATGT
>NZ_POYH01000068.1:44047-48679 GCF_002899995.1 Acinetobacter sp. AKBS16
GTGAATAGCCGCGATACAGAAGCGGTAAAAGCTCAAAAGGGTAAATTTGATTTATTGCTGAGTACCGTAAATGTGACTTTAAATTGGCGTGCTTTCATTTCAACGCTAGCACCAAACGGTTCTTTGCACTTCTTAGGGCTCACACTAGAACCTGTTCCTGTTTCTGTAGGTTCTCTCATTGATGGTGCCAAATCAGTAACTGGTTCACCTACAGGTTCACCTGCCGCTCTACGCCAACTTTTAAAGTTTGCCGCACGCAAAAAAATTGCGCCTCAAATTGAGCTATTTCCAATGTCACAGCTCAATGAAGCAATTGAACGTCTACACTCAGGTCAAGCACGCTACCGCATTGTGCTTAAAGCAGACTTTGCAGAATAAAACTAACTCACTGTTTGCATCTGTTGTCGCGACCAATCTGCCAAGCTCATAATTGCTTGGCGGACATCTGCTGTTAACTCATGGCCTGCGTTTAAACGAATGAAATGTCGATAGCGTTCATCCTCACCAAAAACATGGCCCGGTACTACAGTAATTCCCTGAGCTTGGGCAGTGTAATAGAGCGCTAAACCATCTACACACTTAGGTAACTGTATCCATAATGCATATCCGCCTTCGGGCTGGCTCAATGCAATTGGTATACCTTCAAAGGCTTTTAAAATACAGCTACGGTATTCTTCGACTTGTCGCATCAAGTTGGGTCTTAACTGCTCTAAATGCTCTCGATAACCACGACTATAAATAAAATCAGCTAGACCTAACTGCAAGGGTGTATTCACGCCAATATTACTTACCAGCAGTTCAAGTTTTAAATGTTCTAGCTTTGTCGTTAAACAAAACCATCCTACTCGATACGCACTCGACAAAGACTTAGACACTGAACCACACCAAATGACATAACCTTCGCGATCCCAATATCGAATGGGTAATGGTCGCTCGCTACTGTAGCCACATTCACCAAAAATATCGTCTTCAATAATAAAACACTGATACTTTGCAGCTAATTCAGCAATCTTCTGCTTCTCTGTGTTGCTAAAGCAATATCCTAAAGGGTTTTGGTAGTTGGCTGTCATTAAGCAAACCTTCGCCAAACCTTGCTGCATTAAAGATTCTAAGCGCTCAAGATCAATTCCGCGATGATCTGCCGGAATCTCAACAATCTGTCGTTTTAAACTTGCTAATAACTGTAAATGACCATTATAGGTGGGTGTAGGAATAAGAATACTATCGCCCACTTCAGTGAGCTTCTGAATCACCAAAGACAAAGCCGGCATACAGCCATTGGTAATAAAAATATCTTCTGGAGCGATATAAATACCATCTTCACGCCAATGATCGGATAGCGCTTTTCTTAATTGTTCATGACCTTGTTTATTACAATAAAGAAAATCTTGAGGCTGACAATTTTTTAAAGCACGTTGAATAGAACGACGTAAACCTTCTACAGGAATAAAGTGCGGCGTTAACTGAATCGATCCCAAAGGTACAAGATGACTTTGTAAGGCAGCTTCCTGAATTTGGTTATGCAACTCCAGATTTGAGACATGTCGAGGCAAAGATAAGAAATCCGGACTATCCGGAATAGGGCTGGATGGGGTACGAGCAACCACAAAATAACCTGACTTCGGCTTTACATAAATGAGTCCCCTCGCCTCAAGTAATTCATAGCAACTTTTTGCTGTACTTAAACTAATACCTTGTTGACGGGCAAAATCTCGTAAGGAAATGAGCTTTTGATGAGGTTTAAGTTCATCTTGATAAATACGATGTGCTAATTGATTGGCAAGAACCTGATATTGAAAAGTCATTCTGTGCTGCTTTTTTAAAAATTTCTGTATCTGTACTGGTTTATAGAACACCTTTAGGCTATGGAAATCAACTCAGAGAGTAGCAAGCTAATGAAATTAAAAATTATATTGTTATTTACTATTGTTTTAGCAGGTTGCCAACCACAACCAAAAAATGAACAGCACAGACACACGGTTTGCCAAAGTTTGATTGAAGGTTATTTAAAAATGACCAACCAGCAAGACTACAAAATGGAGCAACGCACTGATGACGAGACCAGTACGATTTCTCATTATCAATATAAACGAAATAGCTCAAATGAAGTTGTAATGGTGAATTCAGTCTATTCCAAACTATATTTTAGCTGCCGAGAACAGCAAAAAAGCTATTTTCTGTCTCAACATTCATCAGAAGGACAAACGACACCTATTTTAGAAGTTCATATTCCAACTGATAGTTATACGACCTTTAGAGAGCGTTTTTAAAACCATCTCTTAATTGTTCTGCCAAAAATTCAATGAATAAACGGATTCGTTTTGGTAGATGCTCTTGTTGATAATACACCGCATGGATGCTTTGATATTGATGCTCAATTTTGTCTTCAAATAATGCAATTAATCGCCCTTCTTCCATATCTTTCCAAATTTCAAATTCAGATAGTCGCGCAATGCCGTGTCCTCTAATCGTCAGTTGGCGTACGGTCTCCCCACTTGATGCTTTAATTTTTGATTGCGCAAAAAAATATTCATCGCCAACTTTAATTGGCCAACTATTGATATAAGTAGGTCTAGTAAAGCCAATCAAATCATGCTGTTCAAGTTCTTCAGGTTGTGTTGGCGTTCCCTTAAGAGCTAGATAGTCAGGACTTGCCACAATATATAAACGGCTCTTACATACCAATTTGGCGTGCAGACTAGAGTCATTAAGTTCCCCAAATCGAAATGCGACATCGGTTTTATGCTGAAGTAAGTCAATCACCTGATCATTGCTATTTAATTCAATTTCAATATCGGGGTAACACTCACGGAATTTATGCATTAATGGTGCAATCACGTGCAAAACAAACGGTGTGGCAGAATCAACCCGAATAAGACCGGCAGTACCTTGATCAGACTTTTGAAGTTCTTCTTCGGCCGCATTCAGCTCATTTAAAATTTTACGGGCCTTTATAAGAAATTGTTGCCCTTCTTGAGTCAATTTCAATTTACGCGTTGTTCGCTCTAGCAAAGTCACATCTAACTTTGCTTCCAAGCGGGTTAAAGATCGGCTCACCCCCGAAGGTGTTTGCTTTAAATGTTCTGCTGCTGCCACAAATGAACCTGTATCAACAATTGTGATAAAGGCAACAAGTTCTTCAATTGTTGATTTCATGGTTTATTCTATTATTGACTAAACATCAAAGATATTTTGCTTATTCATCTATTTTTTCGCAACAATAAAAAAAGCAAAATGCACCTCAAGTTAAACAATTATTTAATTTCAGGTGAATACATGAATATCCCACGTTTTGGTCTAGGAACTTTCCGCCTTAAAGAACAAGCTGTGATTGATTCTGTTAAAAATGCGCTAGATGTCGGTTATCGTGCAATTGATACTGCTCAAATCTATGAAAATGAAGCAGCAATTGGTCAAGCGATTGCTGAAAGTGGCGTATCACGTCAGGACTTGTTTTTAACTACAAAAATCTGGGTAGATAATTTTGCTCAAGAAAAGTTTATTCCAAGCTTAAAAGAGAGCTTACAAAAGCTTCGTACTGACCATGTCGATTTAACTTTGATTCACTGGCCAGCACCGGATTTAGGCGTTTCGATTCCTGAAATCATGCAGCTTTTACTTGAAGCAAAACAACAAGGCTTAACCAAGCAAATTGGTATTTCAAACTTCAATATTGCACTTACCCAACAAGCAATTGACACAATTGGTGTAGAGCATATTGCAACGAACCAGATTGAGCTGAGTCCTTATCTTCAAAACCATAAACTTGTGAATTTTTTACAAGAGAAGAATATTGATGTCACTTCATACATGACGCTTGCATACGGTAAAGTGCTTCAAGATCCTGTTTTAGCGGAGATTGCAGCAGCTCATAAAGTAACGACAGCGCAAATTGCATTAGCATGGGCATTGCAGCGTGGTTTTGCAGTCATTCCATCTTCGACTAAACGTGAAAACCTGATTAGTAATTTAAAAGCACAGGATATCGAGTTAACTGCAGCTGAAATGCAAATGATTGCCGAACTTGATCGTAACAGTCGTGAAGTTAGCCCAGAGCCATGGGCACCAGTTTGGGACTAAACTCATGAACACTCAATCAAATACGGCGTTCTCGTTATTGGCATTGGCAATAGGTGCCTTTGCCATTGGCACCACGGAATTTTCCCCAATGGGGTTACTTCCGAACATCGCTAATGATTTAGGGATTTCTATTCCAACAGCCGGAATGTTAATTACAGGCTATGCACTTGGCGTAATGCTAGGTGCACCGTTTATGACCCTGTGGTTTGGTGGTTTTGCACGACGTAATGCGCTTATTTTTTTGATGGCGATCTTTACGGTCGGTAACCTGATTGCAGCGTTTTCGCCAAATTATATGAGCTTATTAGGTGCACGTCTCATTACAAGCCTGAACCACGGTGCCTTCTTCGGGATTGGTTCTGTTGTGGCAGCGAGTATTGTCCCAGCGCATAAACAGGCTAGTGCAGTGGCAACCATGTTTATGGGCTTAACCATTGCCAATATTGGTGGTGTGCCTTTAGCAACATGGGTTGGGCAAAACATTGGCTGGCGTATGTCTTTCCTTGCGATTTCCGTGCTCGGCATCATTACTATGCTCGCTTTGTGGAAAGC
>NZ_POYH01000068.1:48764-49308 GCF_002899995.1 Acinetobacter sp. AKBS16
ACCGCAAGGTATGGTTGCCCAAAAACCAAACGTGAAGGCCGAGTTAAAAGTATTAACGCGTACCCCTGTGGTCCTTGCATTACTCACTACCGTACTCGGTGCAGGTGCAATGTTTACGCTCTACACCTATATTGCGCCAAGTTTGACTGAGTTTACGCATGCTTCACCGACCTTCATTACGTTCATGTTGGTGCTGATTGGTGTCGGTTTCTCGATTGGTAACCATTTAGGCGGCCGTTTTGCAGACTTGTCCATCAACAAAACTCTGATTGGTTTCTTGGTACTGTTGATCGTGATGATGGTGACTTTCCCAATTCTTGCTCAAAGCCAGATTGGAGCAGCCATTGCGTTGGTGATATGGGGTGCAGCAACCTTTGCTTTAGTACCGCCATTACAAATGCGTGTCATGTCAGTCGCTCATGAAGCTCCAGGGCTTGCCTCTTCAGTAAATATCGGTGCGTTTAACTTAGGTAATGCAGTAGGCGCTGCTGCAGGTGCATTAGTACTCGATTTAGGTTGGGGTTATAGTGCAGTATCTTTTGCG
>NZ_POYH01000068.1:49387-52559 GCF_002899995.1 Acinetobacter sp. AKBS16
TGCCTTACTGGCAGGACTAGGTTTGTTATTGGTTTTATTCCAAATCAAACGAGAAAGCAGCCCCGCTCAAACCTTACAACAGTGTTCAGACTAATAAAAAAGCGCCTGAGATCAGGCGCTTTTTTTAGCTTATTTATTTTAAAATTTCCGGCAACTTAGGTTGCTCATAAATCGGGTTCATCACTTCCCGTTTCATTTTAAGCAGCATCTGATAAGGTTGCTGTTGAACAAACATATTGACGAAGCTTAAAGGAATTGCACCCGCTGGATCAGCATAGCCACTAGTGGTGACTTTAACTTTATTATTGGCAAGTTTCTGGAATGTCCAATCCCCTTCATAGCGTGTTAGACGCACGACATCGGGTTGTATCGGATAGTTACTATTAACTGCCGTATTTTTAATAGTAATTAGGCCATTGGCTGCTTTACTCATTTTTCCTTTAACCACTACATCGCGATCTTTTAGCGGAAAAGGAAAATCTAACACCATATATAAAGTGAATTCGCCTTTCTTTTCATCCTGAGAAAGCATTTGGACCTTGCCCATATAAGGTACCCATTGAGCTGCACGATCTACATCTAAAATTACCGCCACAGCGCGTTCAAGGGGTACATCAAACGTTGTTTCCGCCTTATATTGAAAGACTGGGTTATCTGCTTTTTGATAGGTCCACACTTTAATATGATTACGGTCTAGGCTGAGTTTAGCCTTGTCTGTAGAGGCAGCCCCTGTATAGAGGCTGCTTAAGCAAAGAAGAGTGGTCAAAGCAATTTGTTTTTTATTCATGTTCTGCTCTATCTTGTTTTTCTCGCCACATATGGGAAGTGTACAGATGGTTTACACCTGTACGTCGTTCAACCCTAAAACATCTTTCATGTCATATTTACGCGCTTCACGGCCCACTACCCATGCAGCAGCTCGTACTGCACCGGCAGCAAAGTTCATACGGTTAGTGGCTTTGTGAGTCACTTCAACACGCTCACCCTCACCAATAAACATGACCGTATGTTCCCCTACAATATCGCCACCACGGATGGTTTCGAAACCAATGGTTTGACGATCACGTGGACCGGTATGCCCTTCACGACCATAAACAGCAACTTCTTTTAAGTTACGGCCTAACGTATCCGCAATTGCTTCACCCATCATTAATGCAGTACCAGATGGTGCATCTACTTTATGACGGTGGTGAGCTTCAATTACTTCAATATCTACTGTATCGCCAAATACTTTTGCTGCAAGCTCAAGTAACTTGATTGATACATTTACGCCAACAGAGTAGTTCGCAGCATATACAACAGGTGTATGCGTTGCTGCTTCATCCAATTCAGCCTTTTGCTCATCAGACATCCCTGTGGTGCCAATCACCATAGCCACGCCCGCTTCACGACATAGCTTTAAATGCTGGGCGGTTGCAGCTGGTGCAGTAAAATCAATGATTACATCGCAATCTTTAAGTACATCAGCCAAGCTTCCTGAAACCTTCACTCCCACTGAACCAATTCCTGCAAGTTCACCAGCATCTGTGCCGACCAAACTACTTTCTGGACGCTCTACTGCCGCAGCCAATTGATAGCCTGCTTGTTGAACTGCTTGAATAAGTGTACGACCCATACGGCCGCCTGCACCCAAAATACCAATGCGTGGAGCTGCTGACATAATCCTTCCCAATCTTCTGTTTTACGTAATTGGCTTACTATATCAAAACTCTTTGCCCACAATAAAAGGTAAAAAATATTTTTTAAAGGGAACCGGAATTTAATCTGTTTTCACAAAAGTTAAAGAATTGATCTGCACACTACTGAGCCACGAATGAAAAAAAGATGACTATAAGGAGTTCAGCATGCATTCGAAAATTATTGGCCTAACCGCCATTATGGGGATAATAAGTTCAGTGGCATTTGCAGAACCTGCAATCCAGCCCGGAGAAACATTAGAGAGCTTATCTAAAGCACGTATTACAACAAACGTAAATACTCAAGCAGCAACACCTACAGCGCAAACAAGCGATGCTAATGCTGAGGTTAAAGTTGAAGATATTGATCCAATCATTAAAGAAAAAACTGAAGAAACCCTAAAGGCAGCTGTACAACCAGCTCCTCAAGCTACTGTCGAAGCTATAGTGGCTCCAGTTGCATCAAGTGAACTCAACGTAAGTGTTGATGATATTGATGTCGCTCATCCTACAGAATAATTACGAGTCATTTTCTTTTAAGCAGAATAAAAATAATAAGATGAATCAGCGCAATAAAAAGGCGGATATTTTATCAATATCCGCCTTCTTTTTAATTTCTGATCTAATCAATCATTAATCGAATAAGCGATCAAAGAAAGATTTTTTCTTTGGTGAAGAGGCACTGTCTTCACCATCGAAAGATGCTTGTAATTCTTTAAGTAATTCACGTTGACGAGAGGTTAGGTTAACCGGTGTTTCTACCACGATACGGCAAAGTAGATCACCTACCATACTGCTACGTACAGGGCGCACACCTTTACCACGTAAACGGAATAATTTACCTGTTTGAGTTCCCTCAGGAATCTTCAAGCTAACTCGGCCTTCCAAAGTCGGGATTTCAATTTCTTTACCAAGTGCAGCATCAGCAATGCTTACTGGTACGTCCATATATAAATCGGCACCATCACGTTGGAAAATTTCGTGTTCACGAACAACCACTTCAACGTATAAGTCACCAGCTTGACCATCACGAATAGCCTCGCCTTTACCACTTAAACGAACGCGGTCACCATTATCCACACCCGCTGGAATCGTCACTTCTAATGTTTGCTGACGATCTGCTACACCTGAACCATGACATGCATGGCATGGGTTTTTAATAATTTTGCCTTGGCCACGACATGTGCCACAAGTTTGTTGTACAGAGAAGAAACCTTGCTGCATACGCACTTGTCCTGAACCGTGACAAGTTTTACAAGTTTCTACATCTTTTGGATTTTTAGAGCCTTTACCATCACACACATCACATGGTGCTGGAGCAGTAAAGGTAATTGTTTTTTTAACCCCTTTTACAGCTTCCTCAAGGGTAAGTTCCATTACATAGCGTAAATCTGAACCGCGACGTTGGCGTTGCTGACGTCCGCCGCCACCAAACGCTCCACCAAAGATATCACCGAACTGGCTAAAAATATCTTCTGCACTGAAACCGCCAAAGC
>NZ_POYH01000068.1:52627-67804 GCF_002899995.1 Acinetobacter sp. AKBS16
CCACCAGCGCCACCAAAGCCGCCTTCAAACGCATTATGTCCCATACGGTCATACATGCTGCGTTTTTCGCTGTCCGATAAAATCTCATAAGCTTCAGAAGCTTCTTTAAATTTTTCTTCAGCCTCGGCATTGTCAGGGTTTCTGTCAGGATGATATTTCATCGCCAATTTACGATAGGCTTTTTTGATCTCATCATCACTTGCGGTTTTTGAAACGCCTAAAACCTCATAATAATCACGTTTAGCCATGTTTGGCGGTGCTCCTCACGGAAATTTTATCAATACTCTATTGCCGACTAAATGGGGGGCTTTAGCCGAATTTACAAGGGGAAAACTTTCAAAAAACAGATATATTAAAAAACTGCCTTATTTTTTAAATATTTAGACAAGCCTTTTAACCATGCATTTAATAAAAATAACCAAGCAATAGCGCTAAAAACTACACCAGCAACTGTTGAAGCCGTTACCCAAAGGTTGCTATCCCATGCAAAAAAGAAGAGAGGAATAAACCAGACCACAGCAAAAACTGACATGAGGAGGAATAGAATACCATTGCGCATAATCCATAGCGCATGAGCATGAATCCAAACTTCCGCATCATCCACAACAGCTACTTTACGAGCGACCAGATAAGCAAAGGCCGCAAAAATAACCGTAAACAATGCAAGAAACATGAACGCATAAGAAATTACAATATAACGGCGATGCTGTTCGATATGGTCTTGCCCCATCTGTATTTCACCTCAATTCACTGCATTATGCCTATTTTTTATGCAGCGAAATAATCCTGTATTTTTTGTGTAAAGACAGGTGCTACTATATTGGACTTTTCAATATTTCGCACCTTTATTCACAAAAAATTTATGTATTTTATGCTGTTTTTTTCACCTTAAACCACGCTGCATACAATGCAGGTAAGAAAAATAATGTCAGCAGGGTAGCAACAATGAGTCCGCCCATAATCGCAACAGCCATTGGACCGAAGAAAATACTCCGCGAAAGAGGGATCATGGCGAGTACTGCTGCCAATGCCGTGAGAATGATCGGACGGAAACGGCGTACTGTTGCATCAATAATTGCTTCCCACGTTGGATGCCCTGCCTGTCTGTCTTGTTCAATCTGATCAATCAGAATGAGTGAGTTACGCATAATCATGCCGGATAAGGCAATGGTTCCTAGCATGGCAACAAAACCAAATGGTTTATTAAACAAAAGTAAGAATAAAACAACGCCAATTAAGCCTAATGGTGCAGTCAAAAATACAATTGTTGCCCGAGACAAACTCTTCAGCTGAATCATGAGTAATGTCATGACCACTGCCAAAAAGAGTGGCATACCGGCATTGACCGAACTTTGTCCGCGTGCCGACTCTTCCACTGTTCCCCCCACTTCAATGAGGTAGCCACTTGGCAGCTCAGCGCGTAACTTGTCCATTGATTCAGCTAACTCTCCAACAACGGTAGCTGGCTGTAAATTGGTACGAATATCTGCACGAACAGTAATTGTCGGTAACCGATTACGGTGCCAAATCAGACCATCTTCAAATTTGTATTCAATTTTCGCAATCTGGGCTAAAGGTACAGTTGTTCCATTCGCTGTTGGTACTGCAAGGCTCGCCAGTGAAGCTACTTCAACGCGCTCAGCTTTATCACCACGTAATCGGATTTCAATCAGCTCACGCTTTTCACGGTATTGCTCAATCGCACTACCTGTAATTGAGGCGTTTAAGAAGTTGGCTAAATCGAGGCTGGACACACCCATTTGTCGAGCACGGTCTTGATCAATTTGAATTGAAATAATCTTGCTTGGCTCACCCCAATCCAAATGCACATTGGTGGTATTCGGGTTTTCACTAATTACCCTAGCAACCTGCTGTGCTTCTTTACGTACCAGATTTAAATCTTCACCTGACACACGATACTGCAATGGATAACCAACAGGTGGGCCATTTTCGAGTAATGACACGCGAGTACGGACTTGTGGGAGCAACTGCTTAATTTGGGTTTCTAAAGAACGGCGAATTTCATCACGATCATCAAGCGATGATGCCAAAACAACAAACTGCGCAAAGCTGGCTTGCGGTAATTGCTGGTCTAGAGGTAAATAAAAACGTGGTGAACCTGTACCGACATAGGCTACATAATTATCAATGCCTTTTTGTTTAGACAGGAATTGTTCAACCTTTTTCACCGCTTGCTCTGTAGCGGTTAACGATGCGCCTTCTTCGAGTTTTAAATCGACTAAAATTTCAGCGCGGTTTGAAGGCGGGAAAAACTGCTGTGGCACCATCTTAAACATGAGTACAGACAGCACAAAAATCCCCACCGTTGTTGCAATCACGGTTTTACGGTAGGTCACACAAAACTCGACCATTTTCCGAAAACGTAAATAGAAACTAGATTGATAAGGATCGTAATGGTGGTCCTGTGAAATGGCCACAGTTTGCGGTTGCGGTTTTTTAGTTATTCTTGCCCATAAACGGACATACCAAGGTGCTTGATGACCTGTCTTGGTAAAATCAGGTAGTAGTTTTTCACCCAAATAAGGTACAAATAAAACTGCGGCAACCCAAGACACCAATAAAGCAATCGTCACGACCTGAAAGATAGAGCGTGTGTATTCACCTGTACTGGACTGAGCCGTAGCAATAGGTAAAAAGCCTGCGGCGGTAATTAATGTCCCCGTCAACATCGGAAATGCTGTTGTTTTCCATGCAAATCCGGCGGCCTTAATTCGGCTAAACCCCTGCTCCATCTTAATGGCCATCATCTCGACAGCAATAATGGCATCATCTACAAGCAGGCCCAAAGCTAGAATTAGAGCACCAAGCGAAATCTTATGCAGACCGACATCAAATAAATTCATGCCAGCAAAAGTCATTGCTAAAACCAAAGGAATGGAAAAAGCGACGACTAAACCCGTCCGGAAACCTAATGAGAAAAAGCTCACTAACAAGACAATAATGACTGCTTCAGCAAGTACTTTGACAAACTCATGGATACTACGTTGTACCGCTACCGGTTGGTCAGATACTTTTTGTAGTTTCATACCTAGAGGTAATGTTTTTTGCAGTTGGGCAAATTCAGTTTCCAGATTTTTACCTAAGGCAATAATATCGCCGCCTTTACGCATAGATACGGCAATACCAATACCATTGTCACCCATAAAACGCATACGCGGCTGAGCAGGTTGGCTAAAACCACGGTAGACATCAGCAACGTCACCAAGCTGAATGGTTTTATCGCCTACCAGTAAAGGCATTTTTTTAATGTCATCTACGCTTTGTAGTTGGCCACTTACTCGAATTTGAATACGATCCGTTCCAGTTTCAAAAAAGCCTGCACTTGCCATGCTATTTTGCTTTTGCAGGGCTTCTTGTATGGCAGAAACAGGAATACCGAGCTGAACCGCTTTAGTGTTTGAAATTTCAATCCAGATTTTCTGATCTTGCAGCCCAATTAGCTCAACTTTGCCTACATCTTTGACTCTCTGTAGTTGTAATTGCAAACGATCGGCATATTCTTTCAAAAGCGCATAGTCAAAGTCTTTGCCTGTCAGTACATAAATATTACCGAAGGTATCGCCAAATTCATCATTAAAAAATGGACCTTGCACCCCACTTGGGAGTTCATGGCGAATGTCATTGACCTTCTTCCGAACGTTGTACCAAACATCAGGAATCTGCGCAGAAGTGAGAGAATCTTTAGCAACAAAAGTCACCATCGACTCGCCTGGACGGGAATACGCCATAATCTTGTCATACTGACCTGTGGTCATCAGTTCCTTTTCGATACGGTCCGTAACTAAAGTAGAAACTTCTTTGGCTGTTGCCCCTGGCCAGTAGGTTTGTACGACCATGACTTTAAAGGTAAATGGCGGATCTTCACTTTGTGAGAGTTTTGAATAAGAAATTGCACCAATAATGCCTAGCAAGAGCATGAAATAAAGGACAATACCTTTATTGTTCAGTGCCCATTCAGAGAGATTAAATTTCATGGTTATTTGGCTCCCTGAATTTTCACTGCACGATTTTCACGATCAATCGGGTGAATCTTCTGTTTATCGCGCAGCAAGTGCACACCACCAATCACAACCCAATCATTTGGTGTTAAACCCGATAATACCGGCACGCTATCTCTGCCATAAGCACCAATCGTTACAGGCACTTTACGTAAGGTCTGATTCGCATTCACTACCCATACATAAGGTTGGTTATCTGTTGCAGATATACTCGAAAGTGGCACACTCATGACATTAGTTTGAGTCGAACTAAAAAATACGCGTGCACTTTGTCCCAGCTGAATAGCAGACTGACCTTCTTTGAGTGCTACCTTAACTGTGAACGTACGGGACTGATCAGCAGCTGGAGAAACTTCGCGTACATATCCAGCAAATCGTTCGTTCGGTTTAGACCACAAAGTTATCCATGCCGCTTGGCCAACTTTAATCTCGCTAACTGCTTGTTCCGGTACGCCGATGACCACTTCACGTTCACCATCTATTGCCAGTTGATAAGCCGCTTGCCCTGCTGCAACCACCTGTCCAATTTCAATATTACGCGCTGTAATCACCCCGTTTTTATTAGAAACAAGTTGGTTATAACCAGTCTGGTTGGCAGAAACTTCATAATTAGAACGAGCTTGTTGTAATGCTGCCTGAGCCGCATCATATTGATTTTTTACCGTATCGTATTGCGAACGGCTTACGGCATTTATGGGTAATAATTGTTGAAACCGCTTAAGCTCATCTGAGGCTGTTTTTGCTGCTGCCTGTGCGTTTTCTAATTGAGCTTTGGCAGCATTTAATTGTAGCTGTGCATCCGCCACATCGAGTTTTGCTAATACTTGCCCAACTCTAACCCGGTCACCTACATCCACATAGCGAGCCGTAACTTGTCCACCCACCCGAAATGCCAAGGCAGTTTGTTGTCGAGCCTGTACATCTCCAGCATAGCTTTTCTGTTCGTGAAGTGTGGTTGAAGGCTGGGTCACCATTACATAGGGTATTTCTTCTGTTTTGGGAGCCTCTTTACTACACCCCGTTAATGTGACCATGCAAACAATCATCATACTCATGATGAGAGGTTTTAACAGATTCATATCTTATCGCTCTTATTCAAACTGGTTTTTTAAGGCACAATATATTTGCATCATAGTTTGTTTGTTTTTTAATTAATATACCCGCTGGTACATTAATTAAAGAAAAACTTATAAGTATTTATTTTTATATAGTTTTATTAGAGGGTTTCGTGCAAACAGTTAATCAAAGTGGTCGCCCCAAAGATCTGGAAAAGCGTGCTCGTATCTTACAGGCCGCTAAAGCTATTTTTTTAAAGTCCGGTTATCACGGTACCAGCATGAACCTGATTGCACAGGAAGCAGGCGTTACTAAACTCACGGTTTATAATCACTTTCAAGACAAAGCAAACCTGTTTATCTGTGCCATTACAGAAACTTGTGAAGAGACTCTAGGCACTAAACCATTTGAATTAGATGCATCGGCAGACTTTTATCAAACACTTTATATGGTGTGTTCACGTGCCTTGCAGATTATTTATTCCCCCGAAGCACTTAAACTCGAGCATGTATTATTTGAACTTGCAGCAGAGCAAAGTCCACTCGCCCTACAGTTTTTTAATGCATCCCATACCCGTCTGCAAAATCAGTTAGTTGAGTTTTTTCAAAAAGCTGCTCAATTAGGTTTTATTCAAGCCGATGATCCGCTATATCAAACAGAACTGCTTTTGACCTTATTGCTTGGTGTACGCCATCACAAGGTTCTACTTAGAATTATTCCTGTACCGAATGCTCAAGAGATAGATCGGTTTATTCGGGATGCTATTGATTTATTTCTACTCAAATATCGGCATTAAACCAAAGTCCGATTGCCAAAATTTGCAACGGGTGCATGTCGACTTTTAAAGCGTTATAAGCGATTTAAATGTTATTTTTTAAGCAAAAATTCACATTTTCTTACGCTCAAAGCTTGGAATGTTCGTTAATCGCGCTATATTCGAAAAGAATAAGAACAGGAGAAAATAGCATGGTTCAGCAAATCGATGCGCCACTGCGTGAGGATGTCCGCTTACTTGGCAATTTATTAGGTGAAACCCTAAAACAGCATGCAGGACAAGAACTGTTTAATCAGATCGAGCAAATCCGTGCTCTTGCCAAAGGTGCACGTGATGGTCAAGCTGAAGCCGAAAAGCAATTAGAACAATTATTTTTAGAATTGCCCGATGAAGAGCTATTGCCTCTTACCCGCGCTTTTTCTCACTTCCTCAATTTTGCCAATATTGCTGAGCAATATCATGTGGTACGTAGCCGCAGACAGGCAGAGTTTGATCCGGATGCAAACTCCCCGAATCCCCTTGTTCACTTATTTAAAAAGTTTAAAGATAAAAATATTTCGACAGAAAAACTGTTCCAGCAAATTTGTGATCTTAAGATTGAATTGGTACTTACGGCGCATCCAACAGAAGTGAGTCGTCGTACCCTGATTCAAAAATATGACGATATCAATGCTTGTCTATCACAACTTGATCAGCAAAAACTTACTCCGCGTGAACGTCAAAATGCTCTTGCCAACTTAAAACAACAAATTAGTTCGGCTTGGCAAACAGATGAAATCAGGCAGCACCGCCCGACCCCGGTAGATGAAGCAAAATGGGGCTTTGCCACAATTGAGCAAACGCTTTGGAATGCTGTTCCTAAATTTATCCGTGAGCTAAATGAACTGGTTCAAGACAATTGCCAACAAAACTTACCACTTCATATTGCTCCGGTACGTTTTGCATCTTGGATGGGTGGAGACCGTGATGGTAACCCGAACGTTACTCATCAAATTACTCAAGAAGTATTGTGGTTATCACGCTGGCAAGCTGCCGACCTCTATCTAAGAGATATCGAAAACTTACGTTGGGAACTATCAATTCAGTCTTGTTCCGAAGAAATGGTTCAAGCCATTGGTAGTCCTCATCCAGAGCCTTATCGTGAGTATCTACGTGCAACACGTGAGCGTTTAAAAGCAACTCGTCATTGGTTAGCTCAGCGCCTACAAGGCTTAGAAGCTGATGACAGCAATGTCATTAAAAGCAAAGATGAACTGTTACAACCATTATTGCTGTGCTATCGCTCTCTAATTGACAGTAATCTGCCTGAAATCGCGAATGGTCAACTACTCGACTTTATCTACCGTGTGAACTGTTTTGGTATTGAACTGCTTAAGCTCGATATTCGCCAAGAATCAGGCCGTCATCGCCAAGCCATTTCAGCAATTACCGAATACTTAGGTCTGGGTAATTTTGAGTCATGGACTGAACAAGCGCGCCAAAACTTCCTTATCCAGGAACTCCAAAGCAAACGCCCACTACTACCGAAGTATATTAATGAGCCAGAAGGTAGTTTGATTGGTCACCCAGATGTACAAGAAGTATTTGCAACCATGCGTACTTTGGCAGACCAACCACCTGAGTCTTTAGGGGCTTATATTATTTCTATGGCTGAATATCCAAGTGATGTTTTAGCTGTATTGTTATTGCAAAAAGAAGCCGGTATTCAGCATCCTTTACGTGTAGTGCCTTTATTTGAGACTTTAAAAGACTTAGACGGCGCAGCAACTACCATGAATACGTTGTTTAATATGCATTGGTATAAGCAGCACATTCAGGGTAAACATGAAGTCATGATCGGCTACTCGGATTCAGCAAAAGATGCCGGTTTCATGTCTGCTAACTGGGCCCAATACCGTGCTCAAGAAGAGTTGACTGCAATTGCTCGTAAACACGGCGTACAGTTGACTCTGTTCCACGGTCGTGGCGGCTCAATTAGCCGTGGTGGTGCTCCAACGCAACAAGCACTCTTTTCGCAACCACCGGGCTCAATCTCTGGTGCAATTCGTGTGACAGAACAAGGTGAAATGATCCGCTTCAAATTCGGTCTAGAAGGTATTGCCATGCAAAACCTTGAAATCTATACCGCAGCAACGCTTGAAGCGACATTATTACCACCACCAGAGCCTAAGGCTGAGTGGCGTGAACTTATGAACCGTATGACAGATCATTCTGTGAAGGTTTATCGTCAAACAGTGCGTGAAAACCCGCATTTTGTGAAGTATTTACGGACTGTCACTCCTGAGCTTGAATTACAAATGTTGCCGCTAGGCTCACGTCCGGCAAAACGTAAAGTAAGTGGCGGTATCGAGTCTTTACGTGCCATTCCATGGGTATTTGCTTGGACACAAATCCGTTTGATGTTACCTGCATGGTTAGGTACAGGTGCAGCGATTAATGAAGTGATTGCCGATCAGCAAAAAGCAACGCTTGATGAAATGCTTCAGCAATGGCCTTATTTCCAGACACTCATTGATATGCTGGAAATGGTATTGTCTAAAGCCGATGCCAATATTGCACTCTACTACGAGTCTCATTTGACTGAAGATGAAGACTTAAAAGTGCTTGGCAATCAGTTACGCCAACGTCTAAAAGATGCTGTGGAAACCTTACTTACGTTAAAAGATGAATCAAAACTATTAAGCGACAATGAAGTTTTGGATCAGTCTATGCAAGTTCGTAAACCGTATTTACTGCCTTTGCATCTTTTACAAGCTGAACTCATGAAACGCCGCCGTGATTATCTTGCTGAACGTCAGGCAGAGCATACCCCTGTTGACCATGCACTTATGGTAAGTATTGCCGGAATTGCTGCTGGTTTACGTAATACAGGCTAAGCTCATTTTACTAACTACTTTCTTAAAGCAGTGCATCTTGGATGTGCTGCTTTTTACTTGCAAAATTCCTTGTTTTTCTCAAATTTTCCTCGATTTTTCATTTTTTAGAATATTTTTTTAAAAATCATAAAATTAATTTTTATCAGAAAAAAACACCTAATTCCTTATATTTAGAATTTATAAAATTATACCGATCGTTAAAAAATAATTACTTTTCACTTTCATATTCAATACAAGAGATTAAATGCTTTTACAAGAAAGAGTATCATTGCACCAATTAAAGAATAATGAGCTTATTTTATGTCCAACTGGTTTCCCAAATGGCAGCCTTACCAAGGTGATGTTGACCATCGACCGGTCTCTACCAATGAATATCTCCCTCCAGTTCAAAGTGCTATTTTAGGTGTCCAGCATGCATTTGCCATGTTTGGAGCAACTGTTTTAGCACCTTTACTCATGGGCTTTAACCCTAACCTTGCTATTTTAATGTCAGGTATCTGTACCATCCTGTTCTTCTTAATTACGGGTGGTCGTGTTCCTAGTTATTTAGGATCGAGTTTTGCCTTTATTGGTGTTGTTGCAGCAGCTACGGGGCATATCACAGGTTCAGGGGCCAATCCAAATCTTTCTATTGCGTTGGGTGGGATCGTAGCGTGCGGTATCTTTTATGCACTCATCGGTTTTATTGTCATGCTCACGGGTACACGCTGGATTGAAAAACTTATGCCGCCTGTGGTGACTGGTGCAATTGTGATGATTATTGGTCTCAACCTTGCCCCTGTTACCATTAAAGGCGTTGCAGGCCAACCATTTGAAATGTGGATGGCCTTAATTACTGTACTTTGTATGGGCAGTATTGCAGTTTTTACACGAGGCTTATTGCAGCGTCTACTTCTATTGGTAGGTTTGATCTTGGCTTATGTAATCTATGCGATTGCGACAAATGGTCTAGGTTTAGGTAAACCGATCGATTTTAGCCAGATCTCACAAGCTTCGTGGTTCGGTATTCCAAGCTTTTCACATCCTACTTTTGATACCAAGGCTATTTTAATTATTGCACCAGTTGCACTGATTTTAGTAGCAGAAAACTTAGGTCATATCAAAGCAGTAGGTGCAATGACTGGAGAAAACCTAACTCCACAATTAGGCAAAGCCTTTGTCGCTGATGGTTTAGCTACGACACTTTCTGGTAGTGTTGGCGCGCCAGGGATGACGACTTACGGTGAAAACATTGGTGTGATGGCAGTCACTCGTGTGTACTCAACCATTGTATTTGTGATTGCAGGCATCTTTGCTATTTTCTTAGGTCTATCACCAAAATTTGGCGCTGTCATTAGTACCATTCCAAGTGCAGTTCTTACAGGTGCATCTATTGTGGTATTTGGCTTAATTACCATTGCCGGTGCAAAAATCTGGATTGAAAACAAAGTCGATTTTTCTAACAATAAAAATCTGATTGTGGCTTCAGTAACCATTATTTTGGGTGCTGGAAACTTTGAATTATTGTTCGGTAATTTCAATTTAGGTGGTATTGGTACAGCAACGTTTGCAGCCATTATTTTAAACTGGCTGTTTAGTTTAAAAGATAAAACCTAAATTCTAAAAGGCAGCGCAAGCTGCCTTTTTTCATTCCGATTTAGTATGATGAATTTTTGCATTTCAATACGTTCCTATCATGCGTTTTGATTTTTTTGATTTACAGCTGGTTCTTCATATTGTCTCGACTGGTAGCCTCACCAAAGGCGCTGACCGCTCTGCGATTTCACTTCAGGCGGCGAGTGAACGTATAAAAAAACTTGAACAGTATTTTGAGACCCCCTTATTTATTCGCCAAACCACAGGTGTAGAACTCACTACAGCTGGACATGCATTTGTAGAACATGCTCGTCAGCTTTTAGCTCAAAAAGATCAACTCGAACAAGAAATGCAGCGGTTCAGACAGCCGACAACAGAAGCATTAACACTTTGGTGTAACTCATCTGCTCAAAGTGAATATCTACCTACGTTATTACCGCAATATTTGGTGCTTCATCCAGAAATGAATATCGATTTGCATGAAGCAGAAAGTTCAGAAATTGTAGATGCATTAACCCAAGGGATTGCAAGTCTTGGCCTAGTCTCGAGTTTTTTCAATACCCGACATTTGCAAACTAAAGAGTTTGCAAGCGACCCATTAGTACTTATTTGCCCTGTGACACATGAGTTAGCCCACTACAAAGAGCTAAATTTAGTAGATGCTTTAAGCTATGGTTTTATTGGACTCAAATCGCATCACTCTTTACAACAGTCCATTGAAACCCAAGCCAAATTATTAGGTTTTAACATACAGTATCGGTTGCGCTTACCTAACTTTGGCGCAATTGTCGAGGTAGTCGCTAAAGGTGTAGGAATTGCGATTATGCCTGCCCGTGCTGCACAGCGCCTACAATCGGACTATGATTTTCATTCAATTCAACTGCTAGGCGCATGGGCAAACCGTAAACTACTTTTGGCCACACAAAGTTTCAATCAGTTGCCTAGTAGTTACCAACAGTTTGCAGACTTTTTATTGCAACATCGTCCTTAAAAATTAACTTAATGCAAAATCATATAAAGTCCTAATGACATCAAGCCTATAAAAAAGATACGGCGAAAAATCTGCTCATTCAGTCGATAGCGGATTTTTTTACCGATCCACATTCCAATGAGCGCAGCTAACAACGCAGCGAAAGATAAACGATAGTCCAGTGTTATCCCTGACATCGGGTTATGGTGTAAAAACACAGCAAGGCAAATGGTAGAGACTGTAAACGTTAATCCTAAAGCCTGTACCAACTCATCACGTTTTAAATGCAAAGACTGCAAATACGGCACAATAGGAATAATAATAACGCCTGTTGCTACAGTCACTGCCCCGCCGATATATCCAATAATGGGTGATAACCAGCGCTCATGCTTTCCTAAATGCGGAAGTTTCTTCACACATAGGCCATAAAGCCCATATAAGGCCAACATGCAACCTAATAAAATTTCACTACTTTGACCATGACTTTGACTTAAGGTAGGTAGAAAACTCCATATTGAGCCCACCACAATACCTGCGAGCAACGTCCAGAAACGGCGAATAAAAGCCCAGACATGTCCTTCAGCAAAAAGCTGCCAGACGTTGGTGACCATTGAAGGAACAATTAAAAGAGATGCAGCCTGAAAAGGACTCATTGCGATGGTGAGTAAGCCCATTGATACCGCAGGCAAGCCTAAGCCGATCATGCCTTTAATCATGCCCGCAAAGGCAAACACCATCATAATAATTGCTAGAAATGTCACTGTTTATCTCCGATTCCCTACAAGGTTATGCTACGGAAAAAACAGGCTTTGCCCTATTCTTGTTTTTAGGAGTAGGCCTCAATTAGAAGTTGAGGCCGTTTTGTATTTTTCTTCTAAAACATTGCTAAAAATACTTTCAATCATCCAAACCCGATACAGGCTATTAAATACATAGCTTTGCCCATCGATACGCAACTCTAAAACCGGCAAATCAGGTTGATGCTTGTCTTGGCAAAGTGCATCATTTTGCGCTAAAACCGACTGTATATCCTGTTCAGTTAACTGCTCAATACCCAGTTGCTGCTGTAACTGTTGGAAATGCTTCTGGAAAGATAGATCTTTTCCTTTCGTCCAAACAGCCTGCAAAATAGTGAAAATTGTATCAAGTTGCTGATTTTCCGGCACACTATAGAAAAGCTTTGCCATCCCAAGCGTACTTTCTTCTGTAGGTCGGCAAAAAGGTGTAAAAGCAACCTCGGTACGTTTAGACACACGTGTTGCCAAGCTCCAGTCAAACCAGTCTCGGCCCCGATAACTCAAAGGATAAACTTTTAGCTGAATATCATAATAGTCTGCGAGCTCTTCTTTAATATAGGCAAGCAACAACCAGCTCATCGGGTCTTCTAAAGCGATAAATACATCAAGTTCAGGATGCAAAGCCTGAATTTCATTTAACGCCTCAGCATCATTAATCAAATGTTCACGCCATTCGATATGATTAATTAAAAATATCGGATTACCTGTCAGTAACTTTTGTTGTTTTAAACGTCGGGTTAAACGTAATAAATCATCTACTGCATGATATTTACGTCCACCAAACTCAAAGTATGCCGCTCGAACAGGTTCATCCGTAAAAATACGTTCTGGAAAATGCTGAGGAACCTGATGCTTGACCGCCATGGCATGTAGAGTACGCAATTTTCCATATTGCTGTTGCCAAAGCATGTGAAAGATATCTTCAAGTAAATGTAAGAAGTTCTGACCTTGTAGTGGGGTTCTTTTTAATATGACAGCGGCTTGTTTTAAAGATTCTGGACTTGGGATTTCTGGAAACTCATCAAAAGCAAACCGGTGCTGATTTGCTAAAATTTTGGCATCATTTAAACAATAATGCTGCCACTCCTCATGCGTCATGCTATTTGGAGGTTCAGAAGCCGTATGGGAAATAATAATTTTTAAAGGTTTAAGTTCATCACTTAAAATTTCATCTAGCTGAGACAATTGCTGAACAGCCAGATAGCTATACACATCATCAAGTCGTAAATAAATACTTAAACCATTTTCCGTGGGTAACACCGCTTGACGAGAAGGCTTTTGGTAAAACCAGCTCGATCGGATAGGGTCAAACCAACGGCGTAGCAGTGACATGAGTAGTGCCTCTAAAAATAAATCCTAAGCGAGATCAAAAGTTATTTTGATCATAGTGCAAGGTGAAACAGTAGTCGAGATAGAAAAATGACTACCTAAGTTCGCGCAGAAAATATGTCATGTTATTTCGCGAGTTTCTGCGTAGGTGAAGATTTTATCACCATTTTATGGCAAACCCATAGAATGATCTGAAACCACCTTTTTCTACAAGCGGATTTTTTTTACCAGACATAAAAAATGCACCCTTAACATGATAACAATTCATCGTGTTAATGGGTGCATGTTTCCTACTCAATTATTAAAATTGAATATTTTATAGAACGCGTACAGCTCCTTTTGCTGCACTTGTGGTATGCATTGCATAAACTTTTAACGCTTTTGATACCTTACGTTTACGTTCTTCCTTCGGATGCCAACCTTTCGCTTCTTGAACTGTACGACGGTGCGCCAAAGTCGCATCATCAATATTCAAGTGAATGGTACGGTTTGGAATATCAATTTCGATGGTATCGCCATCTTCAACCAAACCAATCGCACCGCCTTCAGCAGCTTCTGGCGAAACGTGACCAATTGAAAGACCTGATGAACCACCAGAGAAACGGCCATCTGTAACTAACGCGCAGTCTTTTCCTAAACCTTTCGATTTAAGATAGCTGGTTGGGTAAAGCATTTCTTGCATACCCGGACCACCACGTGGACCTTCGTAGCGAATAACAACCACATCACCAGCTTTAATTTCATTGCCTAAAATTGCTTCTACCGCTGCATCTTGGCTCTCAAAAACTCGTGCTGAACCTGTGAATTTTAAAATAGATTCGTCAACGCCCGCAGTTTTTACAATACATCCATCAAGCGCAATGTTGCCGTAAAGAACAGCTAAACCACCATCTTTAGAGAATGCATGTTCTGCATTACGAATCACACCCTTTTCACGGTCGCCATCTAAAGTTGAGTAGTAACGGTTTTGTGAGAATGCAACTTGAGTTGGAACACCACCCGGAGATGAACGGTAGAACTCATATACCTCTGGATCTTCAGTACGGATAATATCCCACTTATCTAATGCATCTTTTAATGTTTTTTCATGTACGGTTGGTACAGATACATCAAGTAGATTCGCACGATCAAGCTCGCCTAAAATGGCCATGATACCGCCTGCACGATGTACATCTTCCATATGTACGTCTTGTTTTGCTGGTGCTACTTTTGAAAGCACTGGTACTCGACGTGACAACTCATCAATATCGTCCATCGTAAAATCAACTTCAGCTTCATTTGCCGCAGCTAACAAGTGAAGAACTGTATTGGTTGAACCACCCATGGCAATATCAAGTGTCATCGCATTTTTAAAAGCAGCTTTAGTGGCAATTGAACGAGGCAAAATACTTGCATCATTTTGCTCATAGTAGCGTTTGGCCAATTCAACAATAAGCTGACCTGCTTTTAAGAATAATTTTTTACGGTTTGCATGCGTTGCAACGATAGAACCATTGCCCGGTAACGATAAACCTAGCGCTTCTGTTAAACAGTTCATTGAGTTCGCAGTGAACATACCTGAACACGAACCACAAGTTGGACATGCTGAACGTTCAAATTCTGCAACTTCTTCGTCTGTGTAGCTGTCATCAGCTGCAACAACCATAGCATCTACAAGGTCAATTGCTTTTTCATCACCGCGGAATTTAACCTTACCTGCTTCCATTGGTCCGCCAGACACAAATACCACAGGAATATTTAGACGCATCGCAGCCATCAACATTCCCGGAGTAATTTTGTC
>NZ_POYH01000068.1:67904-75000 GCF_002899995.1 Acinetobacter sp. AKBS16
CAGTTCGAAATACACACCATCGCATCGGCGCAATGTGCATTCACCATATATTCAACTGAGTCCGCAATTAAATCACGTGATGGTAATGAATAAAGCATGCCGTCATGCCCCATTGCGATACCGTCATCCACCGCGATTGTATTGAACTCTTTAGCAACACCACCTGCTGCCTGAATTTCTGCCGCGACAAGCTGTCCTAAATCTTTCAGATGGACGTGGCCTGGAACAAATTGGGTAAATGAATTGACCACTGCAATAATCGGTTTGCCGAAATCTTCATCTTTCATTCCTGTTGCACGCCATAAGCCACGTGCGCCAGCCATATTTCTTCCGTGTGTCGATGTTTTTGAACGATAGTCAGGCATTTGTGTTTCCAACAAGTTGTGCTTGAGTGAAATGACTTCCACTCTGGCTGAATGATACTGATATAGCGTTAGATCAGTCGGAATATTGACTCATCATCATAATTTGATCATTCTCCATTCTATAGAAGCAAATAATATTGGGAAAGCCAAGAACGATAATACTCAGTCAATATTTAGCAAAACTTACATGAATAATTTTTTATTTTTTTATAACCTTTTTTTATCAATAAAAGTTTTTGAATAATTTTTTGTTCACTATTTATGGCTTTAGCTCTCCTTTGTACCTCGATTTAGGGCTTCAATCGTTTTTCACGTATACTAGCGTTAAACTTTTTTTGGATTGCATTTGTGAAAATTATTTTTGCTGGCACCCCCGAATTTGCTGCAACAGCATTGGCGGCTCTACTAAAAACTTCCCATGAAATTATCGCGGTTTATACTCAACCAGACCGTAAAGCAGGTCGTGGACAAAAACTAACACCGTCTCCTGTAAAACAGCTTGCGCTGGAACATAATATTCCTGTTTATCAACCACTTCACTTCAAAGCTTCAACTGAAGAAGGCTTGGCAGCTCAACAAGAACTTGCTGCTTTAGGCGCTGATGTCATGGTAGTTGCAGCATATGGCTTAATTCTTCCACAAGCTGTGCTCGATACACCTAAATATGGCTGTTTAAATATTCACGGCTCATTATTACCACGCTGGCGCGGTGCAGCACCGATTCAGCGTGCAATTGCAACAGGTGACGACGAAACTGGTATCACCATCATGCAAATGGCTGCAGGTTTAGATACAGGCGATATGATGTATAAAACATATTGCCCAATCACTTCCGAAGATACATCAGCGACGTTGCATGACAAACTTGCAGCTCAAGGTGCAACAGCAATTTGTGCGGTACTTGAGTCAGAAGAAACTCTGCAAAAATATTTAGCAGAACGCGAAGTTCAAGACGAAAGCTTAACAGTCTATGCGCATAAACTCGTGAAATCAGAAGCTCGTATTGATTGGTCTATGAATGCAGTTCAAGTTGACCGCAATATCCGTGCATTCAACCCATGGCCTGTTGCCTTTATTCAACTTGATGAAAATAATGCGCTGCGTGTTTGGAATTCAACAATTTCTAGTCAAAGCAAAGCGAATGCTCAAGCTGGTGAAATTATTGCAATCGATAAACAGGGTGTACATGTCGCTTGCGGTGAAAATACATTTATTTGTTTAACGAGTGTGCAGTGGCCGGGTGGTAAAGCATTAAATGCTCAACAAATTGCACAAACTCAAAAACTTCACGTAGGACAGATTCTGCCATGAGTCAGGTTACTTCAAATTCATCACGTTTTAACCTGCGCGCTCAAGTCGTCCAGACCTTGCTAAAAGTTCAGCAAGGTCAATCGCTCGCTAGTATTTTAAATACACAGCTGAATCAAGTAGCAGAGCGTGATCGTGCACTATTTCATGAACTTGTTTTAGGTACATTGCGCCAATGGTTCGCACTTAAGTCAATTAGCCTGCCTTTACTCAGCAAACCTTTAAACAATGAGACTGTAGAAACCTGCCTATACGTGGGCCTTTATCAAGTTTTATGCACGCGTATTGCAGCGCACGCTGCCATCTCGGAAACAGTCGATGCAACTAAACAACTTGGTTTCCCTGCACTCAGTGGTATTGTTAATGCAATTTTGCGTCGAGCAACTCGTGAAACTGATGACTTTCAGCAAGGTTTACAGCAAGCACATGGCTTACCAAGTTGGCTTTTTAAACGGTTAAAAAAGGATTGGGGAGAACAAACAGAAGCTCTCTGCCAATCGTTAAAGCAAGCCGCGCCTTTAACTTTACGGGTGAACCAGCGTCATATTGGTCGAGATGCTTATTTAGCAAAACTGCAAAGTTTAGACATTCAGGCACGTGCGTGTTTGTTTTCCGAAGCTGGTATTGTCCTTGAGCAATCTGTACAAATCACTCAGTTACCGGGTTTTGAACAAGGCTGGTTCTCTGTACAAGATGAACATGCACAGCTATGTGCCACCTTGTTGCCGGATTTAAACAATAAAACGGTTATTGATGCTTGTGCTGCCCCAGGGGGTAAAACGGCTCATTTGCTTGAAAAGTTTAAACCAGCACAGCTCATCGCCATTGATCAGGACCCAAGCCGTTTAGTCCGCGTGACTGAAAACTTAAATCGCTTAGCACTCGATCAAAGTCATACGGAAATTTTGGCAGCCGATGCAACCAAGTGGACTCCTGCTCAACCTGTAGATTGTATCGTACTTGATGCTCCTTGTTCTGCGACAGGTGTAATTCGACGTCATCCTGACATACGCCTATTGCGCCAATCTAGTGACATAGCCCAAACCATTGAGCTACAAAAGCAGATCTTAGAGCACATGTGGCAGCAACTCAAAGTTGGCGGTACATTGCTTTATATCACCTGCTCAATTTTAAAATCTGAAAACGAACAGCAGATGATCAACTTCTTCACAGAACATGCTGATGCAAAAGAAGTGAAAATCGAGACAGATTGGGGAATTGAACAAGCTTATGGCAGACAACTGTTGCCAGAAGCACAATCTGGTGATGGATTTTATTATTGTAAAATTCAAAAGATTGCATAAAAAAAGCAGGCGTTATGCCTGCTTTTTTACTAGATCAGAATATCAAAGCGTATGCTGATCTTTTACTTCTTCTAAAACTTCATCTAACTCTTCAGGATGCTTTGTTAAATGTAAGATGGATAATGCTAATCCACCCCATACAAATACCATCGAAATTATTAACATCACGATTGCCGAAGTATTCATTATTTTATCCTCCTAGCGATCTTTCATTTTACTTAACACGATAGCAACGACTGCACAGAAAATCACACTGCCCCAGCCGAAGACACCTTGTAAGCTCATACTATAAGTATCATAGCCATTTTTGATCAAATTAAAAACAGTCATACAGAGTGTTGTTAATAAGATTAAAGAGGTAATGACTGTTAAAGTGAAGTCCCAGCCTTTACCCAATTGAATGGTTGAGATACGGTTTACATGGTCGCGAAGCTCTTTAAGTGCTGAACGTTTAAACCAAGCTACGCTAATAATTGATAATAAAGCCCCACCAATAATCCCAATGTTATTAATAAAGTGATCAACAATATCAACGAGCTTAATTGCGTTTACACTTGAGAATAAAATAATTGAAACCAGTGCACTACCACCACCAATAATCGTTACCGCTTTCTTACGTCCCCACTTTAACTTATCTTGCATTGCTGCAATAGGCACTTCCAAAATACTGACCATTGAAGAAATACCAGCAACAAATAATGAAGAGAAGAACAAAAGACCGAATAGATCAGCACCAGAACCTAAACTTGAAATAATTTTAGGGAAAGCAATAAATGCGAGTCCGATACCGCCACTCACAACATCCTTAACTTCAGTACCTGCGGCATGTGCCATAAAGCCAAGCGCTGCGAAGATACCAATACCCGCTAAAATCTCTGTTGATGCATTTGCAAAACCAACGATTAAACCAGAACCAGTTAAATTCGTTTTTGGTTTTAAATAGGATGCATAGGTCACCATGATCCCGAAACCAACTGAGAGTGAAAAGAAAGTATGGCCATAGGCAGCTAACCAAACTTTATAATCCATCATTGCAGACCAGTTCGGTGTAAAGAATGCATTTAAACCTTGTACCGCACCTGGTAAACGTAATGATTGAATAACTAAAATAGTGAAGAGAATGAATAATAAAGGCATGAAAATCTTATTTGATAATTCCACACCTTTTTTCACACCACCATAAAGAATGATGAGAGTAAGTGCCCAAATCCCAACAATCGGCCAGAATAAATGACCTACAAACTGTAGATCAAAGCCGGTTGCTTTTGTGGTCTGCAAATAGGTATTAAAGAAGAAACCTTCCGGATCACTTCCCCACATTTGGCCAATAGAGAAGTAAACATAGCTACCAGCCCATGTAAGTACACTTGCATAGTACAAACCAATGATGATACAGACACAAACCTGCCACCACCCTAATGTTTCACCACCTTTAAATAAGGCACGATATGCCTTAGGAGGTGAACCAGTACTACGATGGCCTACCGCATAATCTAAAAATAATAACGGTAAACCAGCAGTAATGAGTGCTAATAGATAGGGAATAAGAAACGCACCACCGCCATTTTCATATGCAACGTACGGAAAGCGCCAAATATTACCTAAGCCTACAGCCGAACCAACGGCTGCAATAATAAAACCAGATCGTGACGTCCAGTTTTCACGAGTATCTGTCATAGAACACCTAATGTTAAAAGATTACTTATTTTTACTGCTATTGTTGATTGTTATTCCGCATGCAAAAAAAGAACCAAAAAATACTTTTGTGTTTGTAGAAAATAAAATGCACCTTTTGAGTATTTTTATTCCCTTAACAAACAAGCAAAAATAGAAAATTCTTCCTTAAAGATTTTTGTCCATTTTTTGCCCCTATATAGCTGAACAATACCTGTTTTTATTTCTTTTTACTGTAATTTCCGTCTGAAAATTTACGTTTTTTTAGAGATTCTTATCTAGATTGGTTATTTTTTAGCTAATATTCCTGTTTTAAAGCATATTATTACCTTCTTATATTCAATGATATTTTCTACCATTAAAATTTCATTCCCATCCATAAAGTAGATATATCAACTAATTTATAGATGAGTAAAATATCAAAGTATTATCGATCCCTTACACAAAATTTATACTAAAATCTCTAAAACTCAAATCACCATAAGTAATTAATTTTTATATGAAAATTAATTAAATAAAAGAATATTAAAAATTGAAGATATAGAAGCTTTATATTCACCATTTTTCATCAATGCATAACTGCAAAGATATCTATATCATGCGTTCAAAGATTTTCTTTTTAGGATTGATGATGAAAATATTAAAACTGTCTTTTTTAGCACTCGGGATGGGTCTTAGCGGATTCGCACAAGCAGATTTTATAGGCGTAAAAGGAGACGTTGGCTACTGGTTTTATGACGGCAAAGCTAATATGTCTTCACAATCTCCTGAAGATCAAGATCTAGACCGAAAAGGTAGTGCTCAACTTTCATTAGCTTTTGAGCACCCAATCCCGTTTATTCCAAATGCAAAAATTCGTTATGTTAATTTAAATACTCAAACTAAATCAGAAACTTTGGGTCAAGCTAACTATAACGTTGATTTAGATCATAGTGATTTTATTCTCTACTATGAGTTACTAGATAATATTGTCAGTGTAGATGCAGGTCTTGGTGCAACTGTACTAAATGGAGATATTACTGCCTATACCGGTAAACGTGTAGATATTGATAAGACATATCCAATTGCTTATTTATCAGGTGAAGTAAAACTTCCATTTACAGGGTTAAGCGCTAAAGGTGAAGCAACATATACAAACTTTGATGATGCAAAAATTACAGATGCGTTAGTAGAAGCAAAGTATAAGTTTGCCGATAATTTATTAATCGATTTAGGCTTAACAGCTGGTTATCGTATCCTCAATATCGATTTAGATGATTACGATAACAATGACCTTAAATTTGAATTTAAAGGGCCTTATGTGGGCTTAGAAGCACATTTCTAAATTAAAACAGGATTTTGATCTTCCCCATATAAAAAAGAACTCTATAAGAGTTCTTTTTTATTCAACCATACTCACATATTTTGGATATTTTTGAATTCGTTGACACCATTCTTGAATATTTGGGTATAACTTTAAATCGAAGCCGCCTTCCTCAGCTACATGCGTGTATGCATATAAAGCAATATCAGCAATTGTAAATTTATTTCCAACAAGATAGTCGTGCCCTACTAAAGCTTTATTCATAATAGATAATGCTTTATGGCCTTTTGGTTGTAATTTATGATATTCCTCTATTCTTTCTGGCGGTAATCCTAGATATTTATTAATAAAACGAGCAACTGCAATAAATGGTTCATGGCTATATTGTTCAAAGAACATCCATTGATACATTTTTGCCTTCATATAAGGATCTGCAGGAATCAATTCCGTTCCCTCAGCCAAGTAGCCTAGAATAGCGTTAGACTCACTTAGAACCCGTCCATCATCTAAAACTAATACAGGTATTTTCCCATTAGGATTTAAAGATAGAAATTCTGCTGTTTGAGTATCTTTATTTAAAATATCAACATGAATCCATCTATGATTTATATTTAATAGGGATAGTAACAGTTTGATTTTATAACAATTACCTGAATCTACATCACCATAGATTATCATAGGTACTTACCCCCTTATTCTGCTTATTTAAATATATAATTTTCTTATTGTTTATAACACAACCCTTCCATAATATTTTGATTTCCCATATAAAAAAACACCCCAACCTCTTTTGAGATTGGGGTGTTTAGAATAATGAGCTGGCGATGACTTACTCTCACATGGGTAATCCCACACTACCATCAGCGCTAAGAGGTTTCACTTCTGAGTTCGGGAAGGGATCAGGTGGTTCACTCTTGCTATGGTCGCCAGCACAACTGTTTATGGATACTTGCCTGGGTCTTATTTGATGCCGAAGCGTTTTCCAAATCTGTAACAGACTGGGCTGATTGAATCTTACTTTATCTGTTCATTTTAGCCAGAGGTATAACTAAATCAAGTTGTCTTGCATATTTAAGAATCGATTGATGCTTCATATACAACTGCTTGGGTGTTGTATAGTCAAGCCTCACGAGCAATTAGTA
>NZ_POYH01000069.1:0-10027 GCF_002899995.1 Acinetobacter sp. AKBS16
TTCCCGAACTCAGAAGTGAAACCTCTTAGCGCTGATGGTAGTGTGGGATTACCCATGTGAGAGTAAGTCATCGCCAGCTCATTATTCTAAACACCCCAATCTCAAAAGAGGTTGGGGTGTTTTTTTATATGGGAAATCAATCAATTTTTATAGCTGGAATTTGTATCCTCAATCCTTTAAACTTTAAAATTGATTCAAATTATAAAGAAATAAAGCTAATCTAAAGTTATTTACCTCATCAGAAATTTAATATGCAATGGATCGTAGTTAAAACTTTCTCGTTTCCTTATGAGGCACAAATTGCAAAAACTCAATTAGAAGCATTTGGAATTCCTGCTTATATTGAAAATGAGCATACAATTAATATGGATTGGTTTTATTCTAATGCTTTAGGTGGAGTTCGTTTATTAGTTCCAGAAAACTATGTTGATGAAGCGAAGTTATTTCTTGAAAAAGACTTTAGTGATGAGCTTGAACAAAAGTTCGGGGAGAATAAAGAATATTGTCCTGAGTGTGGAAGTTTGGATATAGAGGTTAATACTAAAGGAAAAAAATCTGCCTTTTTAGTGTTTATGTTTTTCGGCCTACCTTTATTTTCTTTTAAAAATGGGAGTAAATGTAAGCGTTGTGGACACTTTTGGAATTAAATATATAGTAAAGGATTATTTATTATCTTAATTATGGACCCTCATGTAGAGAGATTGGATTGAGTTCTATCTCTGCAATTAATGTTTGAGGCAGAGAAGCCCTCGATATTAAACAAAGAAAATAAATTATTTTGATGGGCGTTCTGTTTAATAACTATAAGGTGTATTCAATGATGACTAAAAAACAATTGACTTCAAAACAAATAGATATGTTGCTTGAATTATTAAAAAATAGATTTGAAAAGAATATACATCGACATAAAGAAATTGATTGGACGAATGTGCGAGCTAAACTTATTGAGTCTCCAGATAAACTATGGACATTGCAAGAAATGGAGAATACTGGGGGAGAGCCAGACGTTGTAGCGTATAACAAGCAAAAAGATGAATATTTATTCGTCGATTGTTCTGCTGAAACCCCTCAAGGTCGTAGAAGCCTTTGCTATGACCGAGAAGCCTTAGAGTCTAGAAAAGACCATCCTCCTAAAAATAGCGCAATAGACTTAGTCCAAGAAATAGGGGCTGAACTCCTAACAGAAGAGCAATATCACCAATTACAACAGCTCGGGGAGTTTGATCTAAAAACATCAAGCTGGCTTGCTACTCCAGAGGAAATTCGAAAATTAGGAGGAGCTCTTTTTGCGGACCGTCGCTATGGTCGAGTCTTCATCTATCACAATGGAGCCCAGTCATATTATGCAGCTCGTGGTTTTCGCTGCTGTTTAAGGGTATAGGTCTTGCGAATCAACTCGATCGTCTGGATTTGATATTTTATGCCAAGAAAATGGAGATTCTTGCAACTTTTGACTGATGGTAAACATGACAAGATATGTTCTGGAATTAAATAAAAACATCAGGACATTTCTAAAAATGCAGCTCAATCCAATTTACTATAATGAACAACATATAGCTTTTGCCGATAATGTTCGTAGATTTGTACAAAAAGAAATGACACCTTTCGTTAATGAATGGGATGAGGCTGAGACATTCCCAAGAGAACTTTATAAAAAGGCTGCCGAAATTGGATTATTGGGTCTAGGTTTTTCAGAAGAATATGGTGGTATTCCAGATGCAGATCCATTCTATTCATTACTGGCTGGTATCGAAATGGCAAAGGCGGGTTCAGGTGGGGTGCATATCTCGCTCATGGTCCATACCATTGGCGCCCCTCCCATTCAGCACTTTGGGAGTGAGGAGTTAAAGGCTAGAGTTCTGCCAGGTATTATTTCCGGTGAGAAAATTTCGGCTTTAGCGATTACAGAACCTGGTGGTGGTTCAGATGTTGCTGCGTTACAGACTAAAGCTGTCAGAGATGGGGATTATTATATTGTTTCGGGCGAGAAAACATTTATTACATCGGGAATTCGTGCAGACTATTATACAGTTGCAGTGCGTACTGATCCGACAAAAACGGGTGCAGAAGGCATTTCAATGTTACTCATTGATGCCCATAGTGAAGGTATTACTAAAACGCCTTTGAAGAAAATGGGATGGTGGGCATCAGATACGGCACATTTGCATTTTGATCAAGTACGAGTACCTGCATCAAATCTACTTGGCAAAGAAAATGCCGGTTTTAAAGTTATTATGAATAACTTTAATATGGAGCGGTTTTTCTTGGGAGTAGTCGCTTATGGGTATGCATTAGTCTGTTATGAAGAAGCTTTAGAGTGGGCACAGCAACGTAAAACTTTTGGTAAGCGATTAATTGATCATCAAGTAGTACGCCATAAATTGGTAGATATGGCAACCCAACTGACCTCAACGAGGGCATTACTTGAAGAAACAGCATGGAAAATGACTCAGCCGAAGTTACAAGGACCTGAGTTGGTGGCGCAAATTTCAATGCTTAAAAATGTTGCGACTCGCACTATGCAATTTTGTGCTGATGCGGCTGTACAAACATTAGGTGGTATGGGCTTTATGCGAGGTACCAAGTCAGAACGTATTTACCGTGAAGTAAAGGTCAATATGATTGGCGGTGGTGCTGAAGAAATTATGAAAGATTTGATTAGTAAACAGCTTGGTTATTAATTCTTATAAGGTGGACTTTGAGCCACCTTTTTTATTTCAAAGCCATTTCCCAAACCATTTCCGTTAACTCATCAATTTTGACTTTACCCTCAGATTTATACCAAGTTACAGTCCATGAAATTGCACCGCCAATTAAGCGTCGCCAAATAAAAGCATCGTGTTTGACTTTACCTTGTGTGCGTAACTTTTCTATAACGTCGAGCCAGATTTGTTCATATTCATTACGCATTTTTAAAAGATAATCTTGCTTTTCTTTTGATAGAGCGAACCATTCGTACACCAACACAGCCATGGCTGCACCAGTATCTCCAGTAATTGAGATCAGTTCGGCTTTAATAAGAGCACGTAATTGTTGTTCTGGGTCTGTAGATTGAGTTGCTGCATCATTTAAACGGGCAAGATTATAGATAATGGTCTGTTCCATCACATGAGCGAGGATATCATCTTTACTTTTGAAATGATGAAATAAGCTTCCCGATTGGATTCCAATAAACTGAGCAAGTTCACGAACAGTGGTTTTATCATAGCCTTGCTTATGAAAAAGATAGGCTGCACCGTGTAATAAACGGCCACGTGGACTGTCATCAAAGCAGGGGATATATGGAATCTGTTCAATTGAGGTGGCAATCATGTGCTCAGTTTGTTCCTTTATCTAAAAGTCTATAGTGGAAATTTTCACTAAATTTCATCGCATTTCAGATTATTTGCCGAATTTGGAAGATTTGGTCAACATCACAATAACATTTTGCGCTTTACAAACCAAGCGCTTGCTTGGTAATGTTGAGGCTGATTTTTAGACAAAATAATGAGAAATAGAATGGCAAATAATCAGCAGGATGATCATCGAGTCGTAAAAATAGGTTGTGCCTCTGGGTTTTGGGGAGATACCAATACTGCCGCTTTTCAGTTAGTGCATTTGACCGATATTAATTATTTGGTTTTTGATTATTTGTCCGAGATTACCATGTCGATTATGGCAAAAGCGAAGATGGTAGAACCGAAACATGGTTACGCTTTAGATTTTGTCAGCCGAGTCATGGCACCCTTACTAAAAAAAATTGCTGAAAAAAAGATTAAAGTGATTAGTAATGCGGGTGGTGTTAATCCATTGGCTTGTCGGGACGCATTGCAAAAAATTATTAAAGAGTATGGTCTAGATCTGAAAGTGGCTGTGGTGTTAGGTGATGATCTTTTGCCAAAACATGAGCAGCTAAAATCACAGAATATTCAAGAAATGTTTAGCGGAGAAGCGTTGCCAGAACAGGTGGCAAGCAGTAATGCTTATTTAGGCGCGGTTGCTATTCGTGATGCCTTAGACTTAGGCGCCGATATTGTAATTACTGGCCGTGTAGTTGACTCTGCTGTGGTACTTGCACCCTTACTTCATGAATATCAGTGGCCTTTAGATGACTATGACAAATTGGCGCAAGGTTCGTTGGCAGGTCATGTGATTGAATGTGGAGCCCAATGTACGGGTGGTAATTTTACCGATTGGCAATTGGTACAGGGCTTCGACAACATGGGCTTTCCAGTGGTTGAAGTGAGTGAAGATGGCTCATTTGTTGTAACTAAGCCTCAAGGTACGGGTGGTCTGGTTTCTACTGCTACTGTTGCAGAGCAAATTGTTTATGAAATAGGCAATCCTCAAGCATATTTACTACCCGATGTAATTGCTGATTTCAGCCACGTGCATTTAGAGCAAGTCGGGGAGCACCGAGTTCGTGTGACGGGTGCAAAAGGACAAGCACCAACTACACAATATAAAGTCAGCGCGACTTACCCAGATGGATATCGGGTTTTAGTGAGTTTCCTCATTGCAGGACGTGAGGCACCACGAAAAGCACAAGTCATTGCTGATGCGATTTTGACTAAGTGCGAACGTGTTTTAGCAATGCGCTCAGTGCCGCCATTTAGTGAAAAGTCTGTTGAAATTTTAGGTATTGAAAGTACCTATGGCGACCATGCCCAAACATTAAATAGTCGTGAAGTGGTAGTTAAAATAGCTGTAAAACACATGTTTAAAGAAGCATGTATGTTCTTTGCATCTGAAATTGCACAAGCTTCAACAGGTATGGCTCCAGCCTTGGCAGGAATTGTTGGAGGTCGACCAAAAGCATCTCCAGTGATTAAGTTATTTTCATTTTTAATTGATAAAAATCAATTGAATATTGAAATTGATTTTGAAGGCAAACGTTACCCAGTTGAGATTCCACAAGGGGTTTCTACAGAGCAATTGCCTACATTGACGGCAGGTGAAAATGCAGTTTATCAAGGAGATGAAATTGAAGTTCCTTTGATTGAAATTGCGCATGCCCGCAGTGGTGATAAAGGCAACCATAGCAATATTGGCGTGATTGCACGTAAAGCAGACTATTTACCATGGATTCGTGCAGCACTAACTGAACAGTCTGTTGCAAGCTATATGCAGCATGTTTTGGATGCTGAGAAAGGGCGAGTAATCCGTTATGAGTTACCGGGTTTAAATGCACTAAATTTTATGTTGGAGAATGCCTTAGGCGGTGGTGGTGTTGCAAGCTTGCGTATTGATCCGCAAGGTAAAGCCTTTGCCCAACAGTTATTGGATATGCCTGTTAAAGTTCCGGCACATCTTTTAGAAAAATAAAATGAATGGATGAAACAAAGATGAGTTATCAATCAATATTTAGACCAGATGCTTTCGCCAATAAAGTCATTATTGTGACAGGTGGTGGCTCAGGAATTGGACGCTGTACTGCACATGAGCTTGCAGCCCTTGGCGCTCAAGTCGTGATTACAGGACGCAAAATTGAAAAATTAGAGAAAGTAAGCCAAGAAATTATAGAAGATGGTGGTTTAGTTCATTTCATTGTTTGTGATAACCGTGAAGAAGAACAAGTGAAAAATATGATTGCCGAAGTGATTGAGAAATTCGGCAAACTCGATGGTTTGGTAAATAATGCAGGCGGGCAGTTCCCCTCAGCTTTAGAGAATATTTCGGCGAATGGTTTCGATGCAGTCGTGCGTAATAATTTACACGCAACTTTCTATTTAATGCGTGAAGCTTATAACCAATGGATGGTTAAACATGGCGGCAGTATTGTCAATATGACTGCTGATATGTGGGGCGGTATGCCGGGAATGGGACATTCTGGTGCTGCGCGTTCAGGGGTTGATAACTTAACTAAAACAGCATCGGTTGAGTGGGGCAAATCTGGCGTTCGTGTAAATGCGGTTGCACCGGGGTGGATTGTGTCATCCGGTATGGATAATTATAGCGGTGATTTTGCCAAAGTGGTTATTCCAAGTCTTGCTGGCAATGTACCGCTAAAACGTATGGGAACTGAGTCGGAAGTTTCATCGGCGATTTGTTATTTACTGTCAGATGCTGCGGCTTTTGTGTCAGGTGTAACTTTGCGTATTGATGGCGCTGCATCGCAAGGGACACGCATGTACCCACTAGCCGAAGCGACAAATAGTCAGTCTTATAATGGTTTCCACCGCGCGTTTATTCCTGAAATTTTTAAAAAAGATAAGACTGAGAAAGTCGAGCAAAGCAATAATTCAGGCTCGGAGTGAGGAATAAAAAATGACCATTCTTCAATCCGAAATTACTGTTGGTAGTGAACAGTATCAAAAGAATAAAGAGGCACTGCTTGCTCAGCTGAGTGAAGTCCGTGCAATTCAGCAAAAAAGCATTGATAAATCGTATGCTGCTAAACCGAAATTCGATAAAAAGGGCAAGATTCTGCCGCATGAGCGTATACGGTTATTGCTCGATGCTGATTCGCCTTTTGTCGAGCTTTGTGGTTTGGTTGGCTACAACATGCATGATGACAAGGATGGCTCCGAAGCTGGTGGTGGTGTAATTGCTGGCATTGGTTTTGTCAGTGGTGTGCGTTGTCTGGTCTCTGCAAGTAATAGCGCGATTAAAGGCGGGACCATGTCTCCTATGGGCGTACAGAAAACTTTGCGTTTGCAAAAAATTGCCTTAGAACAAAAACTCCCGCTGATTACGCTGACCGAAAGTGGCGGCGCTAACTTAAATTATGCAGCTGAAGTATTTACCTATGGTGGTATGACTTTTGCCAATCAGGCACGTTTGTCTGCAGCAGGTATTCCACAACTTGCAGTGGTACATGGGAATGCAACGGCAGGAGGAGCTTATCAACCAGGTCTTTCGGACTATGTGATTGCTGTACGTAAACAGACTGAAATGTTACTTGCAGGCCCACCTTTACTTTTGGCTGCTACGGGTGAAGTCGCTACAGCGGAGGAATTGGGTGGGGCGGAAATGCATGCGCAGGTTGCTGGAACCGCAGAATACTTAGCAGAAAATGATGCCGATGGAATTCGGCTTGCACGTGAAATTTTTGAACACCTCAACTGGAAAGAGCAAATCAAACCAGTTGATGTGACTTATAAAGAGCCTCGTTACGATACCGAGGAACTGTTGGGTGTGATTCCAAGTGATCCTAAACAACCATTTGATATGAAAGAAGTGGTTGCCCGCATTATTGACGATTCAGATTTTCTAGAATTTAAGCAGGAATATGATGATTTAACGGTATGTGGCTGGGCAAAAATTGGTGGTTTGCATATCGGTATTATTACCAATAATGGTCCGATTACCCCTCAAGGAGCAGTGAAAGCAGCGCAGTTTATTCACTTATGTGAACAGACTAACCGCCCGTTATTATTCTTACATAACACTACTGGCTTTATGGTGGGAACCGATGCCGAGCAAAATGGCATTATTAAGCATGGCTCAAAACTGATTCAAGCGGTTGCCAATTGTACTGTACCTAAAATTTCAATCGTTGTGGCAGGGTCATATGGTGCTGGTAACTACGCAATGTGTGGTCGGAGTTTATCGCCAGATTTTATTTTTGCTTGGCCGAACTCGCATGTTGCTGTAATGGGGGCTGCACAGGCCGGAAAGGTACTACGTATTGTTGCTGAAGGGAAACAAAAAGCTTCCGGGCAGGAACCGAATCCGCAAATGCTCGATTTTCTTGAGCAAAGTACAGCCATGAAATTAGAGCAGCAATCTACCGCGCTTTTCAATACGGCCATGCTACATGATGACGGCATTATTGACCCGCGAGATACCCGAAAATTACTGATTTTTCTTTTACAAACCATTTATGAAGCACAGCAGCGCGATCTAAATCCGACCCGTTTTGGTGTGTCTCGTTTTTAATAAACCTTTGCCGTAATTAAAAAAATTAATAGGAACAACATCATGAAATTTACTGCCGAACATGAAGCATTACGTCGCACAGCGCGTCAATTTGTTGAAAATGAACTGAATCCGAATATTCCGGAATGGGAAGAAGCTGGACGTTTCCCGATCCACGATGTATTTAAAAAGATGGGTGATCTTGGCCTATTGGGGATTTGTAAGCCTGAGGAAAATGGTGGTCTGGCTTTAGATTACTCTTATAACCTTGTGGTTGCCGAAGAAATTGGACGAGCAGCTTGTGGCGGTGTGCCTTTAGCCATTGGTGTACAAACCGATATGGCAACACCTGCTTTGGCGCGTTTTGGCAGCAAAGAATTACGTGATGAGTTTTTAACACCAGCCATTGCTGGAGAATATGTTGCCTCAATTGCGGTATCGGAAGTACATGCTGGTTCGGATGTTGCTGCTATTAAAACGACTGCTAAAAAAGATGGCGATGACTATGTCATTAACGGCAGCAAGATGTGGATTACCAACTCACTGCAGGCCGACTTCTTTTGTCTTTTAGCCAATACGTCTGACGATAAACCACATGTTAATAAGTCGATGATTATTGTGCCAGCCAAAACTAAAGGGATTAGTTTTTCAGAACCGTTAAATAAATTAGGTATGCGTTCAACGACCACAGCACAAGTTTATTTGGACAATGTACGTGTACCTCAGCGTAATTTGGTTGGCGTTGAAGGTATGGGCTTCATGATGCAGATGATGCAATTTCAGGAAGAGCGTTTATGGGCTTGTGCTAATGCAATTGGTGGTTTGGAAAATTTAATTCAAAAGACTATCGCCTATACCAAAGAGCGTACGACGTTTGGTCAACCACTCATTAATAACCAATATATCCATTTTCGTTTTGCCGAACTCATGACTGAAGTAGAAGCGCTTAAAGCCTTAACCTACCAAGCGTGTGAACAGCATATTGCTGGTGAAGATGTGACCAAACTGGCATCTATGGCAAAGCTCAAAGCAGGCCGTTTAAGCCGTGAAGTTGCTGATAGCTGTCTACAATATTGGGGTGGCAATGGCTTTATGTGGGATAACCCTGCATCCCAGCTATATCGTGATGGTCGTTTAGGCTCTATTGGCGGTGGAGCAGATGAGATTATGTTGGGGATTATCTGTAAGTTGATGGATATCTTGCCAAAAAAACAAAAATAAGGAATCAGCCATGACACTTTCAGCATCGCTTCAAGCTTTAGATATTGATGACAGTATTCAATTAGAACAAGACGGCAGTATTTTATATCTTTGGTTAAACCGACCGGAGAGCCGTAATGCCATGAACTTGAATATGGTCAATGCAATTCAACAAGTCTTTAATGCCATACGTGATGATCTTTCAATTCGTGCAGTCATCTTTCGTGGTGAAGGTGGGACTTTCTGCGCAGGTGGTGATATTAAGGACATGGCTGCTTTACGCGTTGAAGCAACTAACATTGGTAGTCTACAACCTTATACTGACTTTAACCGCCGTTTTGGTGCCATGCTTGAGCAAGTTGAAGCTGCACCACAGACTGTTGTGGTCATTTTAGAAGGTGCGGTGTTAGGTGGAGGTTTTGGGCTGGCATGTGTTTCTGATGTTGCCATTAGCCGTGATAATGCGCAGTTTGGTTTACCTGAAACTGGGCTTGGTGTGATTCCTGCTCAAATTGCTCCTTTTGTGGTGAAACGTATTGGCCTGACTCAGGCACGCCGACTTGCTTTACTCGGCATGCGTTTTGAAGGGCATACAGCACTGAGTGTCGGTGTGGTTCATCAAATTGCACATAATGAAATTGAACTTGAACAAGCTTTAGAGGAAACCATTCAACACATTAAACGAGCAGCTCCTCAAGCTTCACGTGTGACTAAAGCACTGTTATATCGAACACTCAATGAACCTTTAAATCAGTTGCTAGATGATGCTGCACAGCAGTTTGCTCAAGCGGTTGGTAGTGCTGAAGGACAAGAAGGAACGATGGCTTTTATCCAGAAACGGTTACCAAATTGGGCCGATGAAACATAAGAGATAAGGATAAAAATAATGAAATTTTCAAAAATACTGGTTGCCAATCGTGGTGAAATTGCAGTTCGAGTTATGCAAACAGCCAAGGCAATGGGTTACCAAACCGTCGCAGTTTATTCC